>NZ_WKFA01000129.1:0-983 GCF_021605325.1 Pseudomonas sp. PA-7-1E | reverse complement strand
TGATCTGCCCGCCGGACGTGTCCCTGGGCCCGGCCATCGTTGCCAAGGCCAAGGTCAACGGTTTGAAAGTGATGGCCGTGGATGACCGCTTTGTCGATGCCAAGGGCAACTTCATGGAAGACGTGCCGTACCTGGGCATGGCCGCGTTTGAAGTCGGCCAGAAGCAAGGCGCCGCCATGGCCGCCGAAGCGAAAAAACGTGGTTGGGACTGGAAGGACACCTACGCGGTGATCAACACCTTCAACGAGCTCGACACCGGCAAGAAGCGCACCGACGGCTCGATCAAGTCGCTGGAAGAGGCTGGCATTCCTAAAGATCACATCCTCACCGCCCCGCTGAAAACCCTCGACGTGCCAGGCAGCATGGACGCCACCAACTCGGCACTGGTCAAGCTGCCGGGTAGCGCGAAGAACCTGATCATCGGCGGCATGAACGACAACACCGTGCTCGGCGGCGTGCGCGCCACCGAAAGTGCCGGTTTCGCCGCAGCCAATGTGATTGGTATCGGCATCAATGGCACCGACGCCATCGGCGAATTGAAGAAAGCCAACAGCGGCTTCTTCGGCTCGATGCTGCCCAGCCCGCACATTGAAGGCTACAAAACCGCTGAGATGATGTACGAGTGGGTTACCCAGGGCACCGAGCCGCCGAAATACACGGCTATGGACGAAGTGACGCTGATTACCCGTGAAAACTTCCAGGCGGAACTGACCAAGATCGGGCTGTGGAAATGACCGCTTCGGCCCTGCGGTTTGAAGGCATCGGCAAGACCTTTCCCGGGGTCAAGGCGCTGGATGGCATTTGCTTCACCGCCCACCCGGGGCAGGTGCACGCGCTGATGGGTGAGAACGGCGCCGGCAAGTCGACCCTGCTGAAAATCCTCGGCGGCGCCTACATTCCGTCCAGCGGTACGGTGCAGATCGGCGCGCAGACCATGGCCTTCAAATGCGCCGCCGACAGCATCGCCAGCGGTGTGGCGGTGA
>NZ_WKFA01000128.1:0-996 GCF_021605325.1 Pseudomonas sp. PA-7-1E | reverse complement strand
CTTGCCCGTCGCATCCCACATCCTCAAACCATAGGAAGCGCTTGGGACAGACGAAAAGGCCCCAATGAATATAGCCCCAGAGTGTGCTTGCCCTGATGTTACGGAACAGCCAGTCCAAGCACCTGCGGCCCCCTCTAGCAAAACGCCAAGCTGTATAAGCGACCCATTGTTCTGCGGGCGTACAAAAACAAGGGGCGGCTCTTGGGTGGTGACAACTGAAGAGAATACAACTGAGACACCGGCGGCGTAGGAGCCTTTGTGAAAGACGCACAGCCTCGAATACTCAGAATCAAGGGAGACAGCCCCGGCGTCGTTTACTACTTGCAGGCCATAATTCATTAGCCAAACCTCGCAACCATTAATCGCATCGTTGCGGTAGAGAATGAGTCAGTCGGCCGGTCTTTCAGAAAATTCCTAACATAGACAAGCTCCGTACCCATCTCGCACTCCAGCTGCCTATTCGACACAACCTGTGAGTTATCATTGTTTATTGGCAATAAAAAACAGATTGCATTGGTTGCGGTACAACCCGGCGCAGAAAACGTCCTGGTGCCTCCAGGACCTGAAGAATATGAAACCAATACAGATAAAACG
Organism: Pseudomonas sp. PA-7-1E; assembly: GCF_021605325.1. Lineage (NCBI taxonomy): Bacteria > Pseudomonadati > Pseudomonadota > Gammaproteobacteria > Pseudomonadales > Pseudomonadaceae > Pseudomonas > Pseudomonas sp. PA-7-1E. The sequence continues at coordinate 402 of NZ_WKFA01000128.1, read as the reverse complement.
ATCCTGTAAGTAGATGTCGTGGTGTCAAATTCCAGGGTACCAGTTGGTGACCATATCCTCAGGCCGAAACTCATTCGCTTAAGTCTCCAATTTGGACGCGCTTCACATTGCCGTTATCCCAGAAACGCAACGAACGATTAGTCATCGTTGCTCTGCCCTGCCCAGGAACAACGCCGTTCATTTCAAACGTCCCATCGAAGAATAACTTCCAGCCCGTCTTGCCTGGGTCGTAGTTATTCGACTGGATGTAGTTGCCGATCTTGGCGTTTGTGATCGTGCCGTCCTGGATGAATGCGGACTTGATAAAGGTCTGCCCACCTTGGACTGCGAACGGCACCGATCCGGCCTGGCCAATGGCGAACCTATCGGCGTCGATGATGAACTGCGACTGCAACCCGCCAG
>NZ_WKFA01000127.1:0-1033 GCF_021605325.1 Pseudomonas sp. PA-7-1E | reverse complement strand
TGTGGGACCGGGCTTGCTCGCAAAACCACCCTGCCACCCCCAAATCCCCCCACTGACCCCCAACCCGTCACCGCCCCTCCAACAATTCCCCCGCCTGATCCAACAACGCCAACGGATCAACCGCCTTATGAATATCCACCGACAACAACTGCCGAAACTTACGCGCCCCCGGGAAACCGGTCCCCAGCCCCAGAACATGGCGCGTAATGTGATGCATCGAGCCACCTGTCGCCAAGTGCTCGGCTATATACGGACGCAACTGCGCCAACGCCTCAGCGCGGGTGATCACAGGCGCGGTGCTGCCAAACAGCTGTTGATCCACCTCCGCCAGCAAATACGGATTGTGATAAGCCTCCCGCCCCAGCATCACCCCATCAAACGTCTGCAAATGCTCCTGGCACTGCTCCAGCGTCTTGATCCCACCATTGAGATTAATCTCCAACTCCGGAAAGTCCCGCTTCAACTGCGCCGCCACGTCATAACGCAACGGCGGAATGTCCCGGTTCTCCTTGGGCGACAATCCCTCCAGAATCGCAATCCGCGCATGCACGGTAAAACTGGTGCAGCCAGCATCCTTCACCGTCCCGACGAAATCACACAACTGGGCATAACTGTCCCGCCCATTGATGCCGATACGGTGCTTCACCGTCACCGGAATCGACACCGCATCGCGCATGGCCTTCACACAGTCCGCCACCAGGGCAGGGTGCGCCATGAGGATCGCGCCGATCATGTTGTTCTGCACCCGGTCGCTGGGGCAACCGACGTTCAGATTCACTTCGTCGTAACCCGCGGCTTCGGCCATGCGGGCGCAGGCGGCCAGATCGGCAGGGACACTGCCGCCCAACTGGAGGGCCAGCGGGTGCTCGGCTTCGTTGTGGCGTAGGAAGCGCTCGTGGTCGCCGTGGAGGATAGCGCCGGTGGTGACCATCTCGGTGTAGAGCAGGGCGTGTTTGGAGAGCAGGCGCAGGAAGAACCGGCAGTGGCGGTCGGTCCAGTCCATCATGGGGGCGACGGAGAAGCGGCGGGAGAG
>NZ_WKFA01000126.1:0-1037 GCF_021605325.1 Pseudomonas sp. PA-7-1E | reverse complement strand
GGGTATTAGGGGCGCTTTCTGTAGGCGTTCATCTTTTGCTGTGTAGGCAACTTCCCAAACGTACTTTTTGACCCCCGCCTGCTTGTGTCCGGGTTGTAGGTGCTTGCTTATATTTCGATGCCTTTCTCGGTATCGGAATCCAGGACATGGCGTACGGTTACATCAATCAACAGGCTTCACCTTACCCGTTTTTGAAATCACGGCTATGGCGCGGAGGCTTGTTACAGGGCCCAGATCATTTTGATGTGCTGAATAAACACCTGAGCCAAGGAATGGTGAGGCCGGGTGAGTTGGTGATCGTTCCCGAAATGTCCAGTGCCCATTGCTCAATCGAAGAAGCCTGGTTGATGCGCCACGCTGAAGAGATTAGTCGCCAACTGGACCAGAATGTGCCGCTCGATAGAGCAGGAAATACAAATTACGACTTGGCGCAGAGCATTCTGGGGTATGGGTCGATAGGCATCGGCAGTGCGACGTCGGCTTGGAGCCGGCACCTGCAGGCGGTTGCACAGACTTTGGAGGAAATCGAGCAGTTGCATCGGCAATTGAAGGACGGTGGTTTGGACAAAGAGTCGTTTATACGACAGCGTCAAAGGATGTTTGGCGTTTTGGATATGCAACTGCAAGGGGCTGCGCGATTTGGTTCTGGATTGCGTGGCAATCAACCGCTTAAGGAGGCGCTTGGGATCTCGACCAAAAGCTATCTGCATCAAGGCGAAATTGTGGGGTATGCGCAGCGGGTTCAGACGATTACGCAGATGTCGAAATGGTTAAAGCAAGGAACATATCTGGGGTTGGCGTTGGATGTGGGCGTGGCGGGTTTGGAAATCAAGGAGGCGTGTGTGGTGGGAAGGGAGGCGCAGTGTCGGCGGGCGAAGTATGTGGAGACGGGGAGGTTGCTGGGTGGAGTATTTGGGGCTGCTGTTTTGGGCAAGCGTGGCGCAACTATTTCTCGCAGTGCATGCCGGATTGCATTGGGTGTTTCACTGAAAGGCAACGGTGAACTGGCTTGTGGAATTATCGGAGGGGCTGTGGGT
>NZ_WKFA01000125.1:0-1046 GCF_021605325.1 Pseudomonas sp. PA-7-1E | reverse complement strand
GCCGTCCTCGACGCTGAGGAGGTTGCCCTGGCGGTCGTAGGCATAGTCGACAACGCTGGCATCGGGTAGGGTTTTTCGGACGAGGCGACCGGCGTGGTCGCGCTCGTAACGGGTGATTAGCTGACTGTTATCGTCGCCGTATTCGGTCTTCTCCAGCAGGTTGCCGTTGAGGTCGTAGGCGTAGGCGGTGCGCTGGCCGTCGAAGCCGGTTTCCTGGCGGATCAGGCCGTTGGGGTGGTAGTCGAGTTGGTAGGTTTCGCCGGCTTCGTTTTCGATCTCGGTGAGCAATAGCCGAGCGTTGTCGTAGCGGTACTTGACCTGGGTGCCGTCGGCGTTGAGGCGGCGGCTGATCAGGTGCAGGCCATCGGCGTATTCGTAGCGGGTGACGTGGCCGAGTTCGTCGCGTTCGGCGATGATTTTGCCGTAGGGGTTGTAGCTGAATTCCCTACAACTACCGCCTGGCAATACAAGACGAATCAACCTGCCGACGCAGTCCCAGTGATATTGCGTCAGCGCACCATGCTCATCCTCACAGGCAACTTGCCGTCCCAGATCGTCATAGCGATAACGCTTGATCCCGCCATTGGGCAATTGCTCCTCAAGCAACTGCCCACGTTCGTTCCACACCAGTCGATGGCAACTGTGATCCGGGTACCAAACTCCAGTCAGTTGCCCGTGCTTGTTGTAGCTGTAGTCAGTAACCTCACCATCGGGATCGGTCCTACGCGTAACATCGCCTTGCTCATTACGCTCGTATTTCCAGACCGCCTCCCCACGCCTGACAACCCGTACAAAACCGTTGTCATGCTCGTAGGACGTTGGCTCATCATCCCCCGGAAACAGCGCCACCAAGCGTCCGGCGTCGTCATATTGATAGGCCGTCACCGCGCCCATCGGGTCTTGCTCGACGGTCAGCCGACCCTGGTCGTCGTAGGATTTAAAGTGCGTGGCGCCGTCCGGATCAATCCTCTGCACCAGCCGCGCCCGCTGGTCATGGACATACACCTCCTGGCTACCATCGGCGTTATGCACCGTGACACGCCCGT
>NZ_WKFA01000124.1:0-1192 GCF_021605325.1 Pseudomonas sp. PA-7-1E | reverse complement strand
GGATGGTCTGAAGTAGTTGTGTATTTCTGGCTGACTTCAGCCCCTGCCGATTTTAAAAGCGGCAAATCGATCAAAAACGCTCAGATCACCCGCTTATTTCTGTGTTTTTAGCCGCCGCGAGCACCTCGCGGCAGCCATTTCCCACATTACAGGCGCACCTCTCCTGCATTCGCCAGTAAATGTCGGCGCGCCATCCACAGGTTCGACAGCGCGAACAGCGTCACCAGTTGCGCCGTGTTCTTCGCCAGACCACGGAAGCGCACCTTCACATAACCGAACTGGCGCTTGATCACCCGGAACGGATGCTCGACCTTGGCTCGTACCTGAGCCTTGGCCTTCTCAATCTTGCGCGCGGCTTTGTACAAAGCACTGCGCTTATTAAGCTTCTTGTAAGTACTACGGCGGGCGGCGATCTGCCAGATGACCTCCCGGCCTTCATGTTCAGGGCGTTTCTCGACGCCGGTGTAACCCGCGTCGGCACCGACCATGTTCTCATCGCCGTGCAGCAGCTTATCGACCTGGGTGACATCGGCCACGTTGGCCGCCGTGCCCACCACGCTGTGCACCAAGCCCGACTCATCATCGACACCGATGTGCGCCTTCATGCCGAAGTAGTACTGGTTACCCTTCTTGGTCTGATGCATTTCCGGGTCGCGCTTACCGTCCTTGTTCTTGGTCGAACTCGGCGCATTGATCAGCGTGGCATCGACGATCGTGCCTTGGCGCAGCGACAGCCCTCGGTCGCCCAGATAGCCATTGATGACAGCCAAGATGCCGGCGGCTAGTTCGTGCTTCTCCAGCAAACGACGGAAGTTGAGGATGGTGGTTTCATCGGGGATACGCTCCAAGCTCAGCCCCGCGAACTGGCGCAGGATGGTGGTCTCGTACAGCGCCTCTTCCATCGCTGGATCGCTGTAACCGAACCAGTTTTGCATCAGGTGCACGCGCAGCATCGCCACCAGCGGATAGGCCGGACGACCGCCTTCACCCTTGGGATAATGCGGCTCGATCAAGGCAATCAAACCCTTCCACGGCACCACCCGATCCATCTCGATCAGGAACAACTCTTTGCGGGTTTGTTTGCGCTTACCGGCGTACTCGGCGTCAGCGAAGGTCATCTGCTTCATGGGGAAACTCAGCGGGTGGAATCCGGGTATTTTGCCAAAATCTGGAAGTCTTCTTCAGAGTTTCC
>NZ_WKFA01000123.1:0-1193 GCF_021605325.1 Pseudomonas sp. PA-7-1E | reverse complement strand
GGAAATCCTGAAAAAGACTTCCTGATTTGGCAAAATCCCCGGACACCAATCGCCGAGCTTTTCGATGATGAAACAAATGACCTTCGCCGATGCCGAGTACGCCGGTAAGCGCAAGCAGACCCGCAAGGAGCTGTTCCTGATAGAGATGGATCGGGTCGTACCCTGGGAGGGTTTGATTGCTCTGATCAAACCTCATTACCCAAAGGGCGAAGGGGGCCGTCCAGCCTATCCGCTGATGGCGATGCTGCGGATTCATCTAATGCAGAACTGGTTCGGTTACAGCGATCCGGCGATGGAAGAGGCGCTGTACGAGACGACGATCCTGCGCCAGTTTTCCGGTCTGAGCCTGGAGCGAATCCCGGATGAAACCACCATCCTCAACTTCCGTCGCCTGCTGGAAAAGCATGAGTTGGCCACCGGTATTCTCGGCGTGATCAATGGCTATTTGGGCGACCGTGGCTTGTCACTGCGACAAGGCACCATCGTCGATGCCACTCTGATTCATGCGCCCAGTTCGACCAAGAACAAGGACGGCAAACGCGACCCGGAAATGCATCAGACCAAGAAGGGCAACCAGTATTACTTCGGTGCCAAAGCTCACATTGGTGTCGACGATGAGTCCGGGCTTGTGCACAGCGTGGTGGTCACTGCGGCCAACGTCGCGGACGTAACCCAAGTCGACAAACTGCTGCACGGTGGTGAGAACGTGGTCTGCGCTGATGCGGGCTATACCGGTGTAGAGAAGCGTGAAGAGCATGAGGGGCGCCAAGTCATCTGGCAGATTGCAGCCCGGCGCAGCACTTACAAAAAGCACGGTAACCGCAGCGCGTTATACAAAGCGATACGTAAGATCGAAAGAGCCAAGGCCCAGGTTCGCTCCAAGGTTGAGCATCCATTTCGGGTGATCAAGCGCCAGTTTGGTTATACGAAAGTGCGCTTCCGAGGCTTGGTGAAAAACACTGCTCAGATGGTGACGCTGTTCGCCCTGTCGAACATTTGGATGGCGCGTCGACATTTGCTCTCCAATGCAGGAGAGGTGCGTCCGTGAAGAGTGAAGTGACTGCTGCGAGGTGCTTGCAGCGGCAAAAAAGGCTGAAATAGACGGCAGGTTTGACCGGGATTTGAGCGGCTACCGTTTTTTGAAAGTGTCGATGGCGAAGTAGCCGGAAAACAGGGGCTACTTCAGACCATCC
>NZ_WKFA01000122.1:0-1434 GCF_021605325.1 Pseudomonas sp. PA-7-1E | reverse complement strand
ACAGGTTTGTGTGTCAGTAGCTCAAGTGAACGCCCAGGCTGGCCAGCGCTTTCCAGTAGTCAGGGTAGGTCTTGGCTACGCAATCAGGGTCTTGGATGCGAATGCCCGAGACTTTCAGCCCGGCCAGGGCAAAGCACATGGCGATGCGATGGTCGGCGTGGGTATCGATCAGTGCGGTGCAGGCGGTGCCAGCCAAAGCGGGGTCGCTGGCAACCAGCAGGTCATCACCTTCGATGGTCGCCAGGCCCGGGCGAATTTCGTTGAGGCCATCGTGCAGCGCCTGCACGCGGTCACATTCCTTGACGCGCAGGTTCGCCAGTTCAGTGAAGCGCACCGGGGTATTGTTGAATGCGGCGAGCACCGCCAGGGTCGGGATCGCATCCTGCATTTGTGAACCCACCACCGTGGCCTGCATGTTCGGGAATTGCGCGATCACGGCCTGTGCCTTGGCGTCGGGCTGGGTGAAATCCTGCGCGGCTACACCAATATCGATACGGCCACCGGTCAGTACTTCTGCGGCCCACAGGTAAGTGGCGGCGGAAGCGTCGGGTTCGATCAGGTAATCATGGGCGGTATAGCCCGTGGGGGCCACGCGCCAGGTGGTGTCGTCCACGATGTCTACCTGGGCCCCGAACGCACGCATGCAATCGAGGGTCAGGTCCACATAGCCACGGGCGCCGATGTCCTTGCCGGTCAGCGCCACTTCAATCGGTGCTTCGCCGCACGCCGCCAGCATCAGCAGGGCCGATACGTACTGGCTGGACAAGCCTCCGTCAATCTCAAAACGCCTGGCCTGGACCTTGCCCGCGCCATGCACCGTTACCGGTGGGCAACCGGTGGGGCTGTCGACCTGGATGCCGTTCTGGCCCAGGGTGGCCAGCAGCGGGCCGATCGGGCGTTTTTGCATGTACTCGTCACCGTCCAGTACCACGGTGCCTTGCACGGTGGCGACGGCAGCCGTGAGAAAGCGCATGGCGGTGCCGGCGTTGCCGAGGAACAACGGCTGGGCCGGCAATTGCAGCGAGCCTTGGCTGGTGACGACAAAGGTGGTGTCGTCCGGCTCGTCGATGGTGACGCCCATCTGCCGCAGGGCGACCGACATATGGCGTGTGTCATCGCTTTTGAGCGCGCCGCTCAAACGGCTGGTGCCCTTGGCCAGTGCCGCGAGCAACAGAGCACGGTTGGTAATGGATTTGGAGCCGGGGGGCGCGACCTTGCCAGTGAGGGGGAAGTTGGGCGGTGTAACGGTCACGGTTTTCTGCGAACTCAAGGTACAAGGCTCCTGGTCAAGGCGAGGTGGCGTGGAGTGGCCGACGTGCGGACCCGAATCATCAGGCAAACACGCCATGCTTGTCGAGTGAGTGGGTGATCTGCGTATTTTATTGGCATGCGCTGCGGCCCGAATGTAGGAGCGAGCTTGCTCGCGAAAAACGT
>NZ_WKFA01000121.1:0-1587 GCF_021605325.1 Pseudomonas sp. PA-7-1E | reverse complement strand
GACGCCGGGCACCTCAGACTAACAATGCCACCCCTGCGTCGCTGCGCTCCGACTGCCTGTCCGAATGATCGTGGAACAGGTGTCCGGATCAGCGTGGGCTGAGTGTCCGAATGGCGTGGAATCCGCAGGCCAGATCGTAGAAGTAAGTGTCGTTGGAACGCATGATGGCCGCATCCATGTCCACCCAGCCGTCACCACTGTGGTTCCAGTTTCGGTATTTATGGTCAAAGTCTGGCAACTGATAGTAACCCGGGTCGAACACTCGGGTTTGTGGAGTAACAACGCCACTGTCGAGACCGGCGATGGCCACTTCCGGCTTGATGGTTGAGCCCGGCGCATAAAGCCCGCGTAACACGCGGTTGAACAGCGGTCGGTCAATGGAGTCGTGTAGCGCAGCGTACTCCTTGAAGCTAATGCCTGTGACAAACAGGTTCGGATCGAAACTCGGTTTACTGACCATAGCCAGTACTTCACCGGTCTGCGGGTCCAGGGCGACCACCGAACCACGACGGTCACCCAAGGCCTCTTCGGCAGCTTCCTGTAGCTTGACGTCAAGGCTCAGGACGATGTTTTTGCCAGGGATCGGATCGGTGTGCTTGAGCACGCGCAGCACACGGCCCTGTGCGTTGGTCTCTACCTCTTCATAACCGACATGGCCATGCAGTTCAGACTCGTAAAAACGCTCGATTCCGGTTTTGCCGATAGATTGGGTACCGCGGTACTCCACCGAATCAAGGGTCTTGGATTCCTTTTCGTTAATACGACCGACGTAGCCAATGGAATGGGCAAAGTGCGCGCCCAGGGGGTAGTGGCGAACGAATTGTGGTTCCACGTCCACCCCAGGTAGACGGAACTCGTTGACGGCCAAAACGGCGATCTGCTCTTCGGTCAACTCGTAGAACAACGTGACGGGAACAAACGGGTGGCGGGCCTGCTTGAGCGCCTTATCAAACACCGCACGGTCTTCGGCTGGCAGATGCAGCAGATTGACGATTTCGTCCAGTTCACCCTTGAGGTCGGCTGTGCGCTCACGGGTGATGGTCAAGTTGTAACTCGGGCGGTTGTCGGCCAGGACTACACCATTACGGTCATAGATCAAGCCGCGAGTCGGTGTGATGGGCAGTACGTGGACCCGGTTGTTTTCCGAAATTGTTGAGTGGTAGTCGTACTGCACGACTTGCAAAAAATACATACGCCCCACCAAGGCGCACGTGATCCCAATTACCAGCAATGCGCAGGCAAACAAACGTTTGTTGACCAAACGGTTTTCTTTTTCGTGATCTTTGATAGGTATTGGTTCAGGCATTTCTACAGCATCTCGTTGGAAAAGGTCGACGCCGCATCCTGCGGATAAAGATCAATCCTTGTGAAAATGTGCTGCACCATAGCAAAAATGCAGAAACACTTTGTATCGAATTCCCTCAACGGCAGCTTATTTAATGTTGCTGAAAGCGCCGGAATTTTCGAGCGCCCAAAACAAAACCCCAACTGCTTTCGCAATTGGGGTTTCGGAATTTAATCTTGACGATGACCTACTCTCACATGGGGAAACCCCACACTACCATCGGCGATGCATCGTTTCACTGC
>NZ_WKFA01000120.1:0-1897 GCF_021605325.1 Pseudomonas sp. PA-7-1E | reverse complement strand
GTCTTTGACGGGGGTGTGGGCGTTTTCCTGCATATCGGGCCTATAAGTATGAAAGCGGGGGCATTATGGCAAATACCGCCCTCCTGAACACAGGAGATCCAAAGTGGGAGCTGGCTTGCTGTGGCGAGGGAGCTTGCTCCCGTTCGACAGCGCAGCTGGAGCCGGCTTTTGGGGGCGCTTCGCACCCCAGCGCAAGCAAGCTTGCTCGCCACAGCAAGCCAGCTCCCACAGTTTGATCTTCACAGGGCGACCATTAGCGTTGTTTCATGCGGTCGATTATCACCGCCAGCAACAGGATCGAGCCACGAATCACATATTGGTAAAAGGTATCGATGTTCTTCAGGTTCATCGCATTCTCGATGATCGCCAGAATCAACACCCCGGCAATCACATGGCGGATCATGCCGATACCGCCGCTCAACGACACCCCGCCCAGCACGCACGCCGAAATCACCGTCAGCTCGAAACCCTGGCCAATCATCGGCTGGCCCGAGGTCATGCGTGACGCGAGGATCACCCCGGCCAAGGCGCCGATCAAACCGTGCACGGCAAAGATGATGATCTTGGTGCGATCGACATTGACCCCGGCGAGCAACGCCGCTTCCTGGTTGCCGCCAATGGCCATGGTGTTGCGCCCATAGGTGGTGTAATTGAGCAGCCAGCCAAAAAACACAAAGCACAGGACGGTGATGATGATCGGCACCGGCACGCCCAGCAGCTGGCCGTTGCCGAACACGAAGAACCCTTCGTTCATCACCCCCACCGCCTTGCCGTTGGAGAAGATGTAGGCCAGGCCACGTACGATCTGCATGGTCGCCAGGGTGGCAATCAACGCATTGATGCGCAGCTTGGCGATCACAATGCCGTTGATCAGCCCTACCACCAGGCCCATGGCCAAGGCCGCCGACACGCCGAGTACCACGCTGTCGGTGTCACGCATCACGATGCCCGCCACCACCCCGGCGCAGGCGATCACCGAGCCTACCGACAAGTCGAAGTGCCCTGAGGCCAGGCAGAACAACATGGTGCACGCAGCAATACCGACAGTCGAAATCGCCAGGCCCAGACCGCGCATATTCAGCGGTGACAGGAAGTTGTCGATGAACACCGCGCTGAGCACAAAAATGCCCAGTGCCGCCAGCAGCATCACCCAGTCATCGAGAAATTTGCGCTGATTGAAACCCGGCCAGAAACCCTTTGCAGTTTTTACCTCAGACATAGCCAAACCCTCTTGTTCTTATTCAAGCCCGCGACTGTGGCAGCGCCAGTTGCAGCAGGCGCGCTTCATCCGCTTGGGCGCGGGGCAACTCACCGGTCAGGGCGCCTTCACTCATCACCAGGATGCGGTCGGAGATGCCCATCACTTCCATCAGGTCACTGGACACCACGATCACCGCTATGCCGCTGGCCGCCAGGTTATGGATGATTTGGTAGATCTCCGACTTGGCGCCGATGTCGATACCCCGGGTGGGTTCGTCCAGCAGCAGGACCTTCATCGGCATCGACAACCAGCGGCCAAGGATGGCTTTCTGTTGGTTGCCACCGGACAGGTACAGGATTTTCTGCTCGGCACTCGGCGTCTTGACCTTCATGGCCTGGATCTGCCGTTCGGCGTTGCCCTTCTCCCAGCCGTCGCGCAGCAACCAGCCGAACGAGGCATGGGCACTACGGGCGCTGATGTTGATATTTTCCGCCACGCTGGAAAGCGGAATGATGCCTTCCTTTTTGCGGTCTTCCGGACACAGCAATACCCCGGCGGCGATGGCGTCCCGGGGTGAGCGCAGTTGCAGCGCTTGCCCGCACAGTTCCAGGCTGCCGGCACTGGCGCGCTCCAACCCACTGAGCAGGCGAAACAGCTCGGTACGCCCCGCGCCCACCAGCCCGAACAGGCCCAGGA
>NZ_WKFA01000012.1:0-147271 GCF_021605325.1 Pseudomonas sp. PA-7-1E | reverse complement strand
TCCCACGCAGAGCGTGGGAACGATCAGCAAACAGCGCGGGTTCTGATCCGGCTACTGCCTCAAGAACACTGGAGTTCCCATGTGGGCGCTGGCTTGCCTGCGATAGCGGCGTATCAGCCAGCCATTTGTTGCCTGACCCTCCGCTATCGCGGGCAAGCCCGGCTCACACTTGGGTTATGCGTCGTTTATCGAGGCTGTGGGCACTCCAACGCCTGGCCCACCATCCCCTTCGCCATCTCCACCCAACGCATCTCATCACTCCGTCCGATGCGTGGGCCTGGGCGTCGGACTTGCACGTCCGGTCACCAAGCATTCGATGACAGGGCGAGACTGGCTACCGAATCCGACGCAAACAAGGCACCTGAGCGCTGAATGGTCGGTAGGTCAAATCCGGCTATGAGTTAGGACCTTTCTGGTTTTCTTCTTTACTCATCCATCACGTTTTACTGCGACCTACCATTCTGTGTGTCATTCACGCACAGGGACAAAGAACATGCAGGAAAGCGACCTTCATACAGCGATCATGCGAAGCAAGTTGGAACTTGAATCAAATGGCATTGATCTGGGTTCCAGTTCAAGCATGGCGTTTCATGTGGGCAACACGATGACAAGCTGCCCGGCAGTCATGGTGTTGCCGAGTTTGCCAGGTTGGAGTCATGGCCCTCATTACCAGTTACTCAAGCCGATTCACGCTGACCCCGTTGCGCCCGATACGACGTTTGATGAACTCTGGAAATGTACACAGCAACACTACGGCCTCACGGCAGCCACAGTGATCACTGACGCGGCGGGCATACCCATAAGCAAAATTGTGGTGGGTGCTTGGGTTCACGTCGGCTCCAGCAAAACCACGAACCTGGCTAGCCTGATCGGAATGCGCTTTTTCCCTCGTACGTTGATCAGGCAACCCACCATGGACAGAATGGCAAAGGCAACGTCTGGCACGGTGCGGGTATTTGGCATCATCGGGCGGGGCATGCCCTTCGTCGCTGCCGGGCTTGCAGTCTTTGACCTGGTCAGTATTGGTAAGTGTGCCTATGAGGCGAGAAATGGAAGGTAGCCTGGCCAGAGCCGACATCAGCGAAAAAGTGATCCAGCTGTTCGTGGATATCATCGGTTTTATCGACCGAAGCGAAGTGACGGAGCACACCGATTTCATCCATGACTTCGACATCATTGATGACGACGTGACCTGCTTTGTCATGCAGATCAAGTGGCAGTTCAAGCTGCAAGCGACGCAGGAGGATTGGGATCACATCACGACCATCGAGCAGATAGTCGATTTGATCGTCCAGCGTTCGACTCTTCGGTGAGGCCACTGACGCCATCGCAGGCAAGCCAGCTCCCACAGTTGACCGCGTCGCTCGGGCAGTACGCGATCCCTGTGGGAACGATCGCTCAGCCAGCATTTTTCCCATTGGCTTCCAATTGCCCCAACGGCACCCGCCGCTCTATCGCGCTGGACAAAATAATCGAGGTCTTGCTGAAGCCAAACTTCGCTACGCGGTTAATCAGGCTCTCCAACTCGGGCATCGAGCCCACCGCCGCTTGCATGATCACGCAGGGGTCGCCGGTGACGCGGTGGCATTCGGTCAGTTCGGGTATCTCCGCCAGGGCGTCGTACACCTTTTGGCTGCCATGGTTGGTCAGCCGCAACTCAATCACGCATTGAACCGGCAAGCCCACTTTGGATAAATCCACCTTGGCCTGGTAGCCGGTGATCACGCCGCTGGCCTCAAGCTTGGCCACGCGTTCGGCCACGGCGGGTGCGGAGAGGTTCACGGTGCGCGCCAGTTGCGCGTAGGAAGCACGGCCATCTTCAAGCAGGGCGCTGAGGAGCATGCGGTCGTATTTGTCCATGATAAGGCTCCGGTTGCGCGTGGCTTTCGAAAGCACGGTTTATAGCCTTGATAACCATGGTTTGAGAAGTGTATTGGCGTTTTAAACAGGTTTTGTAACTTAAGTTTATCCACCTTCGTTTCTAGAATAAGTCTCCCATTTCCTGCCATAGAGCCGCCCAATGCCTGGCCCACGTCGCTTTCCCTTACCGTTGATCGCCGCCTTTTTTGCGTTGTATGTGATCTGGGGTTCCACCTACCTGGTGATCCGCATTGGCGTGGAGTACTGGCCGCCGTTGTTGCTGGCGGGCATTCGGTTTTGCACGGCGGGCGCGTTGATGTACGGCTTTCTCAGGTGGCGCGGGGTGCCGGCGCCGACCTGGCCGCAGTGGAAGGCGGCCGGGATGATCGGGATTTTGTTGCTCACCGTGGGCAATGGTGGCGTCAGCGTGGCGGAACATATGGGCGTGTCGTCCGGCGTGGCGGCGCTGGCGGTGGCGACGGTGCCGCTGTTTACCTTGCTGTGTGGTTTTTTCTGGGGCGCGCGTAATACGCGGTTGGAATGGGCAGGCGTGCTGCTGGGGATCATCGGCATCGCCATGCTCAACATGGGCAGTACCTTGCAGTCGAGCCCACTGGGCGCGGTGTTGCTGTTGATGGCGGCGGCGTCCTGGGCCTTCGGCTCGGTGTGGAGCCGCCATTTGCCGCTGCCCCAAGGCGCCATGGCCAGCGCTGCGGAAATGCTCGTGGCTGGCGTGGCGCTGCTGATCGTCAGCGCATTGTCTGGCGAGCACCTGAAGGCCATGCCGCCGCTGGAAGGCTGGCTGGCCCTGGCGTACCTCACGGTGTTCGGCTCGATCATCGCCTTCAACGCTTATATGTACCTGCTCAAGCACGTACGCCCGGCGGCGGCGACCAGCTACGCCTATGTGAACCCGGCCGTCGCCGTGTTGCTGGGGATTGTGTTCGTGGGTGAGAGCATCGGCCTGGAAGAAGCCCTGGCAATGCTGGTGATCATCAGCGCGGTGTTGCTGATCAGCCTGCCCCAATGGCGCAAGCCCAAACCCGAAATAAGGTAAACTGCCGCGCATTACGCCCTTGCGCTGAATTTTTCCTACGGTAACTACATGACTTTCGCCACCCTTGGCCTGATCGAACCCTTGCTGCGCGCCCTTGAGACGCTTGGCTACCAGACCCCGACGCCGGTGCAGGCGCAAGCCATTCCGGCAGTGCTGGCCGGTCGCGACCTGATGGCCGCGGCCCAGACCGGCACCGGCAAGACCGCAGGTTTCGCCTTGCCGCTGCTGCAACTGCTGACCATGGAAGGGCCGAAAGTCGCCGCCAACTCGGCGCGTGCGCTGATCCTGTGCCCCACCCGTGAACTGGCCGAGCAGGTTCATGCCAGCGTTGCCGAGTACGCCCAACACCTGCCGCTGACCACTTACGCGGTGTACGGCGGCGTGAGCATCAACCCGCAGATGATGAAGCTGCGCAAAGGCGTCGACATTCTGGTCGCCACCCCTGGCCGCCTGATCGACCTGTTCCGCCAGAACGCGCTGAAGCTCAACCAGCTGCAAACCCTGGTGCTGGATGAAGCCGACCGCATGCTCGACCTGGGCTTCTCCGAAGAGCTTGCCAACATTTATCGCATGCTGCCGAAAAAGCGCCAGACCCTGTTGTTCTCCGCGACCTTCTCCGATGACATTCGCCTGCTGGCCGGGCAGATGCTCAACGACCCGCTGAGCATCGAAGTCAGCCCGCGCAACGTTGCCGCCAACACCGTTAAACAGTGGGTGGTGCCGGTAGACAAAAAGCGCAAGCCGGAGCTGTTTGTGCACCTGATGCGCAAGGGCCGTTGGAAGCAAGTGCTGGTGTTCGCCAAGACCCGCAACGGCGTAGACGCCTTGGTGGACAAGTTGCAGGGCCTGGGGATCAACGCCGACGGCATCCATGGCGACAAACCCCAAGCCACCCGCCAACGCGCACTGGACCGCTTCAAGGCCAGCGACGTGCAGATCCTGGTGGCCACCGACGTAGCGGCCCGTGGCCTGGATATCGAAGACCTGCCGCTGGTGGTCAACTTTGATCTGCCCATCGTGGCCGAAGACTACATCCACCGTATCGGCCGTACCGGGCGTGCGGGCAACACCGGTGAGGCGATTTCCCTGGTGTGTGCCGATGAGGTGAACATGCTCTCGGCCATCGAGATGCTGACCCGCCAGACCCTCACCCGCAAGATGGAACCGGATTTCGAGCCGGAGCACCGCGTGCCGGACACCGATGCCAGCGGGCAGGTGGTGAAGAAACCGAAAAAGCCGAAGAAGCCGAAGGCGTCCGGCGGTGGCGGCAAGCGCAACCTGGGCAAGTGGGTGGACAGTGGGGAAGTAGCCCCGGCTGAGCCGTCGATCAAGCCGGTGCGCAAGGTGCCGGTGTTTAATACTGGGCCGCGTAAGAAGAAGTGATTGATCATTCCCACGCGCGTGGGAACGCATCCTGTGACGCTCTGCGTCACGAACCTAAAGTGGGACGCAGAGCGTCCCTGGCGGCATCCCCACGCAGAGCGTGGGAACGATCAGCGGTGGAGCCACTCCAACATCCCCAGCCCAGCCGCCCGGCCACTGGCAAAACACCCCAGGCAATGGCTTGAGCATCAACCGCTCATCCAGCGCTTCAAACGGGACACCACCCGCCGTGCTGATCGCCTCATCCATCGGCCGCATTTGATCGTTCCCACGCTCCGCGTGGGAACGCATCCTGTGACGCTCTGCGTCACGAACCTAAAGCGGGACGCAGAGCGTCCCTGGCGGCATCCCCACGCAGAGCGTGGGAACGATCAGCGTTGGAGCCATTCCAACATCCCCAGCCCAGCCGCCCGGCCACTGGCAAAACACCCGGTCAGCAAATACCCACCGGTCGGCGCTTCCCAATCGAGCATTTCCCCCGCACAAAACACCCCAGGCAACGGCTTGAGCATCAACCGCTCATCCAGCGCTTCAAACGGCACACCACCCGCCGTGCTGATCGCCTCATCCATCGGCCGCGTTTTCACCAACGTCAGCGGCAACGCCTTGATATCCACCGCCAATTGCGCCGGGTCGGTGAAGTGTTCAGCAGGCGTCAGCTCGCGCAACAACGCCGCTTTCACGCCATCCAACCCCAGCTGACTGTGCAAATGCTTGCTCATCGACCGCGAGCCACGGGGCTTGGCCAATGCGGCCTGCACCTTGTCCAGCGGCTTGCTGGGCAGCAAATCGATATGCACCGTGGCCGCACCGTCGCGGTTGATCGCTTCGCGAATCGGCGCCGATAAGGCGTAAATCAAGCTGCCTTCGATACCGGTGGCGGTGATCACGCATTCGCCCAGCCGAGGCTTGTCATCCCCCAGGCCAATGGCGACGTTTTTCAACGGCGCGCCAGCGAATTTGCTGACCATCAACTCGCTCCATGCCGACACTTCAAACCCGCAGTTGCTCGGTTGCAGCCTCACATAGGGCAGGCCTTTGCCTTCAAACAGGTTGAGCCATGCGCCGTCGGAGCCCAATCGCGACCAGCTGCCGCCGCCCAGGGCCAGCAGCACAGCGTCGCTGTGGACAACTTTTTCGCCGTCCGGGCTGTGGATAAGTAAATCGCCCTCGTCATTCCAACCCGTCCAACGATGACGGGTGTGGATAACCACACCTTGCTCCCGCAGACGCTTGAGCCAGGCGCGCAGCAGTGGCGCGGCTTTCATATCGGTAGGAAATACGCGGCCGGAGGTGCCGACAAAGGTCTGGATACCCAGGCCATGGATCCATTCGCACAACGCCTCGGCGCCAAAGCTGCGCAGCAGCGGCGCCATGTGCGGGGCGCGTTCGGCGTAGCGCGACAGGAACGCCGGGTACGCCTCGGAGTGGGTGATGTTCATGCCGCCCACGCCTGCCAGCAGGAACTTGCGCCCCACCGACGGCATGCCGTCGTACAGGTCCACGCGCACGCCAGCCTGGCTCAAGACTTCGGCGGCCATCAGCCCGGCGGGGCCGCCGCCGATAATGGAGACGTGGTGGGTAGAAGTCTGAGGCATGGGCAGGGCTACGGTGATGTGAATAGGCCGAGCATTCTACCCGACCACGACGCCGCTGCCTGATCAAAAAACGTACACTTTCCTACAGGCCATGCGGTCAAACGCTTGTAGCCGCTTACGCTCAAGTTATCCACAGGCCGTTCCACAGGCATTGTGGGTAACGCTCACACTTCAATGACAGTCTGATGACGTCCATACCCGCTGCGCGCTGTGGTGCAGGATGCCGTGGCGGCGGGCGAGGGCAGGGCGGTCCTTGCTATAGCCGCCACCGATCACGCCCATCACCGGTATGTCGCGGCCCAGGCAGTGGCGCATCACGCTTTCATCACGGGCGGCGACGCCTTCGTCTGTCAGCTTGAGGTAACCAAGGGCGTCGTCCTTGTGCACATCCACGCCGGCGTCGTACAGCACCAGGTCCGGCTGGTAGAGCGGCAGCAGGTAGTTGAGCGCGTCATCCAGCACCTTGAGGTAGTCGGCATCGCCCATGCCCATGGGCAGCGGGATGTCCCAGTCGCTCTGGGCCTTGCGTGCCGGGAAGTTCTTTTCGCAGTGCAGCGACACGGTGATGGCGTCTGGCGTGTTGTGCAGGATGCGTGCGGTGCCGTCGCCCTGATGCACGTCGCAATCGAAGATCAGCACGCGATTGACCCGGCCGCTGGCCAGCAGGTAATGGCTGATCACCGCCAGGTCATTAAAAATACAAAAGCCCGCCGGATAGTCGTAGTGGGCGTGATGGGTGCCACCGGCCAAATGGCAGGCCAGGCCATGTTCAAGGGCCTGTTCGGCCGCCAGTATCGAGCCGCCCACCGCACGCACCGTGCGCCGGGCCAGGGCTTCGCTCCACGGCAGGCCGAGGCGGCGTTGGTCCTCGCGGGACAGTTCGCCGCTCATGTAGCGTTCGATATACCCAGGTTCATGGGCCAGGGCCAAAATGTCTGCCGGGCACAGCGGCGGGCGCAGCAATTGGCTGTCTTCGGTGAGGCCGCTGTCCACCAGGTGGTCACGCAACAGGCGAAACTTGTCCATGGGGAACCGGTGGTCCGCCGGGAACTCAGGGCTGTAGTCTTCGTGGTAGATCAATGGCAAGGGCATGGGATTTTCTGACGGGAACCTGCGACGGATCTTAACAGCGCTGTACACTCACGCACATGGCAAGGCAGGGGGACCCATGGAGCCGATACTGGAATTGGAAAGTGCACGCTTGGTGCTGCGCCAATGGCGCGACAGCGACCTGCCGGACTTTGCGCGCATGTGCGCCGACCCGCAGGTAATGCGTTACTTCCCGGCTCAATTGAGCCACTTGGAGAGCGCAGCGTTGATCGGCCGGATTCGCGGGCATTTTGCTGAATATGGCTTTGGGTTCTGGGCTTTGCAGCGCAAGGACACCGGTGAATTTATCGGCCTGACGGGCCTTGCGAATGTCAGCTTCGAAGCCGGCTTTACCCCTGCGGTGGAAATTGGCTGGCGCCTGGCCCGCGAACATTGGGGCCTGGGTTATGCCAGTGAGGCGGCCTGGACGGCGTTGCGCTGTGGTTTTGACCGCTTGCAACTGGACGAAATCCTGGCCTTCACCACTGAAGCCAATCTGCCCTCACAAAAAGTCATGCAGGCCATCGGTATGCATTACGATCCGCAGGCAGATTTTGAACACCCGAAAGTCGCAGCCGGTGACCCGCTGCGCCCTCACGTGTTGTACCGCATCACCCGCGCCCAATGGTTGGACACGCTGCACGGATAAGCAGGCGGTCATGCTCAACAGAAACCCGTAGGAGCGAGCTTGCTCGCGAAGAACGCAAGAGCGCTGCGGTAAACCAGAAGCGCTGCGTCATCGTTAACGACCTTCGCGAGCAAGCTCGCTCCTACAGGTAGATACCGTTTTGCTTTGAGGAGAGTTTCAATGAGCCAAGTATTGGAAGATCTGGTGGACTTGCTGACCCTGGAGCCGATCGAGGAAAACCTCTTTCGCGGCCGCAGCCAGGACCTGGGCTTTCGCCAACTGTTCGGCGGCCAAGTGCTCGGCCAGTCGCTGTCGGCGGCCAGCCAGACCGTAGAAGAAGCTCGGCATGTGCATTCCCTGCATGGTTATTTCCTGCGCCCTGGCGATGCCGCGTTGCCGGTGGTGTATTCGGTGGACCGCGTGCGCGACGGTGGCAGTTTCAGCACGCGTCGTGTCACCGCGATTCAAAAGGGCAATCCGATCTTCACCTGCACGACCTCGTTCCAGTACGACGAAGCAGGCTTCGAGCACCAGACCACCATGCCGGTGGTAGTGGGCCCGGAAAACCTGCCGTCGGAGCTGGAGCTGACCCAGCAACGTGCGCACCTGATCCCCGAGCACATGCGCGACAAGCTGCTGTGCCCCAAGCCCATCGAAGTGCGCCCGGTCACCGAAAAAGACCCCTTCAACCCGCAGCCGTCCGACCCAGTCAAGTACGTGTGGTTTCGTGCCGACGGTGCCTTGGCGGACACGCCGGCGTTGCATAAATACCTGTTGGCCTACGCCTCGGACTTCGGCCTGTTGACCACCTCGTTGCTGCCCCATGGCAAGACCGTGTGGCAGAAAGACATGCAGGTCGCCAGCCTCGATCACGCGCTGTGGTTCCACGCCGACCTGCGTGCCGATGACTGGTTGCTGTACGCCATGGACAGCCCGTGGGCTGGCAACTCCCGGGGTTTCTCCCGGGGCAGCGTGTACAACCGCGCCGGGCAACTGGTGGCGTCGGTGACCCAGGAAGGTTTGATTCGCCATCGCAAGGATTGGGCATGAGCCTCTGCGACGTGAAGCACTGGGTGTTCGACATGGACGGCACCCTCACGGTGGCGGTGCATGATTTTGCGGCTATCCGCGTGGCGCTGCAGATCCCGCCTGAAGACGACATTCTCACGCACCTCGCGGCATTGCCGGCAGATGTCGCGGAGGCCAAACATGCCTGGTTGCTGGAGCATGAGCGCGAGCTGGCGCTGGGTTCCATTGCGGCCGAAGGTGCCGTTGAGCTGGTACGCGAATTGGCTGGGCGCGGTTATCGCTTGGGGATCCTGACCCGTAATGCGCGGGAGCTGGCCCATATCACCCTGGAGGCGATAGGCCTGGCGGACTGCTTTGCCATTGAGGACGTGCTGGGGCGCGATGATGCGCCGCACAAGCCGGATCCCGGTGGGTTGCTGAAACTGGCGGCGGCTTGGGACGTAGCACCCCGCGAAATGGTGATGGTCGGGGATTATCGCTTTGACCTGGATTGTGGCCGGGCAGCGGGCACCAGGACGGTGTTGGTGAACTTGCCGGAGAACCCTTGGCCGGAATTGGCGGATTGGCATGCCGAGGATTGTGCGGCGCTGCGCCGAATGATCTAAGCCGGGCGACAGAGAGCAAATGTGGGAGCTGGCTTGCCTGCGATAGCGTTGGGTCAGCTGACACTTTATCAACTGACAGTCCGTCATCGCAGGCAAGCCAGCTCCCACATTTTGATGGGGTTCCTTCAGGTGCTACTGGGCGAACAGTACCTTTTCCCCCTCTGGCGAGGTAAACATCTTATCCCCGTCATGCCCCACCCCCGGCACTTCTACCAGCCGGTGGCCCAACTGCGGATGCCGCTGCTTGAGGTAGTCAAAGTAGTTGTGGCCACGAAGCAGTCGATACGCACCCTGGGTTTCGGCTTCGCAGCTTTTATCCAATGCCGGGTGGTTGGGGTCGGTGTCCTGCTGGCCCAACAGGTAAGTGATGTCGCGTGAGACGTAGTCTTGTTCCAGTTGCTGGGCACCTCGGCCCCCCACGTAATCCGGCAGGTTTTGCATGCCGTACTTCCAGTCGTTGAAGCCTGGGCAATTGGCGATGTCGAACGTCACCGGGCGTTGCGGGCTGAAGTACGCATAGGACGACGGGTTAGCCACCACATACCGCAGGCGGATGCCCTCGGTGTGCAGCAATGGGTGGTCGTGGCCGGTGAGGGCGAAGCGTTGCACCACTTGGCCGCCACCGGAATGCCCGGCGACCACGATTTCTTTCAGTGCCGGGAACAGTTTGCGGTTGCCCAAGTGCTTGATGATTTGGTCCAGAGCGCCATAAGAGCTGATCTGCCCTGGGCCGGTGGACGCTTCCCCGGCCATCCAGTCGTTACCCTTCCAACGCAATACCTCGTCGCCCAGGCGGTTGCGCTTCACGTCGGCTTGATTGAGAAACTGCGGCGCGATCACCAGCGTACTGCCGCCCACCCCGGCATGCTCGGCGGCGTCGATGCCGCTTTGCAGGTAGGTTTGTGCATTGCGCAGGCGGCCATGCACGATGATCAATGCGCGCGTGACCTTGGGCAGCGGCTGGCCCCAGTTTTGGCTCAGGCCCAGGCTGAGGTCGCCGGCCTCCAGATGAAAGCGTTCGGGGCTGACCACCTTGACGCCGTGTTCAGCCGCGAAGGTGCAACAGGACACGAGCACACCCAGCAGTAACCCCAACCGTTTGATCATTTAGAGACTCTTGGCCGCGAAGGTATCGCATTGAGTGATCTGGCCCTGGGCGAAGCCGGTCTTGAACCAGCGCACGCGCTGGGCCGAGGTGCCGTGGGTGAACGAGTCTGGTACCACGCGCCCCTGGCCCTGTTGCTGCAAGCGGTCATCGCCGATGGCATTGGCTGCGTTCAGGGCCTCTTCGATATCACCGGGTTCCAGCCAGTTCAGGCGTTTTTGCGCATGGTTGGCCCACACGCCGGCAAAGCAATCGGCTTGCAGTTCCTGGCGAACCAGCAGGCCACCGTCGCCTTCCATCTGCCGACCCTGTTGGCGCGCTGCCTGGATTTTGGACGAGATGCCCAGCAACGTTTGTACGTGGTGCCCGATTTCGTGGGCGATCACGTAGGCCTGGGCGAAATCACCGGCGGCCTGGAAGCGTTGCGACATTTCCCGGAAAAAATCCAGGTCCAGGTACACCTGCTGGTCAGCCGGGCAGTAGAACGGGCCGCTGGCCGAGGTGGCGCCACCACAGGCTGAGTTCACCCGGCCACGGAACAGGATCAGTTTCGGGTTCTTATAGGCCAGCCCATTTTCCTGGAACACCTGGCCCCAGGTGTCTTCGGTATCGCCCAGCACAGCGCGCACAAAGTCGGCTTGCTCATCGTTGGCTGGCGGCGCTTGACGCGGCTGGGTGCTGACCGACGGCGCCTGTTCCATCTGGCCGGTCAATTGGCCAAGAATCTGCATCGGGTCCTGGCCGGTCAGCCAGCCAATGCCGACGATCAGCACGATGGCCGTGAGGCTCAGGCCCTTGCCGCCGCCGAAGCGCATACCGCCACCGCCGCCGCCACTGTCGTTACGGGCATCCACCACGTTGTCGCTGCGTCGGCCTTTTTTCCATAGCATGGGAGCAATCCTCTGTGTGCTAACCGTGATTGATTATGGCCGGTATTAACGGCAATAGCCTTCGCCAGTGGCAACGATCAGGCAGTCTTTTTTATCCGCCAGCCACTTCAAACCGGTGGCGGCGCCATCGCCAGCGCGCAACAGCTGCGGGCCGTCGGGGCGGGTGAAGGCGATGCCGTCTTCAGCGGCCTCACCTTTGAAGGTGCCGGCGTCATCGGCGTCCAGGCCATATTGCATGGTGAGAAGGTAGTGGCCGCGGCCAATGCTGTCGTCCTTGGCGATGGTCAGGTGCAAGCCTTCGACGCCGACCCACTTGCCGACCCATTTATCGGTGGGCGGGGTTTCGGGCACCAGGGTCGCTTGCACGGAGGCGGGCGCGGGCTTGGGGGCTTCTTTCGGGGTTTTATCGCAGGCGGCGAGCAGGGCGAGGGCAGACAGGGCAAAGAGGATTTTTTTCATAGCGGCAAGGCCTTGGTTAAAAAGTGTGCAACGCCGGGGCGAGCGTGCAGCGTTGGACTCGGATCCATCGATTTAGTGCGCTGTTCGCCCGGTGTTTGGTTATGCTCTTGGGGCAGACTCCGGCCCGGCTGCTAGATTACCGGGTTGAGCGCGACTTGGTTCAGCGCTCAGCGTCCCGCTCGCCACACAAGAGAATTCAATGACTGTCAGTACCCCGCTCTCCGGCGTCAACCATCCGTTCAAAGGCATCCTGCTGATTGTGCTGGCGACGTTCCTGTTCTCCAGCCACGACGCCTTGTCCAAATACCTGGCCGGGTTTTACCCGATCGTGATGGTGGTGTGGGCGCGGTACATGGTGCACACCTTGCTGATGGCCGGGATCTTCCTGCCGCAATCGGGCTTGCGCGTGTTGCGCAGCAAGCGGCCGGGCATGCAGGTGGTGCGGGCGTTATGCCTGTTGGGCACCAGCCTGTTCTTCACCACGGCGCTGCATTACATCCCGTTGGCCGAAGCTACAGCGGTGAACTTCCTTGCGCCGATCCTGGTGACGGCGCTGTCGGTGCCGTTGCTCGGTGAGCACGTGACCCGTGGCCAGTGGCTGGCGGTGATCTGCGGGTTTATCGGCGTGGTGATCATTATCCACCCCGGCGGCGAGCTGTTTACCCCGGCGGTACTGCTGCCGCTGTGCTCGGCGCTGTTCTTCTGCTTCTACCAGTTGCTCACGCGCATCCTCAGCCAATACGACAGCCCGACCACCAGCAACTTCTTCGCCGGCCTGTGCAACACCTTGGTGATGAGTGCGATGGTGCCGTTCTTCTGGCAAGTGCCGACGTTGTGGCACGCGGTGATGATGGTGGCGCTGGGCACCTGCGGGATGACCGCACACCTGATGCTCACCCAGGCGTTCCGCTTCGCGGCGCCGGCCTTGCTGGCGCCGTTTGGCTATTGCCAGATCGTGTTCGCGGGGTTGTTGGGCTGGCTGGTGTTCAGCCATACCCCCGATATGACCACGGTGGTGGGTATCGGGGTGATCTGCATGAGCGGGTTGGCCGCTGCCTGGCAGCAGCGGCGGCGTTAGTTAAACGTCTACCGTGGGGATCTTGCGCGGCGCCATGAAGTACATCCACACCAGTGCGATGAAGTACATCGCCGGGATCAGGGTGAACAACACCGTGTAGTTGTTGTTGGTCACCGTGAGGATATGGCCGACGATCTGGGTCATGAACATGCCGCCGATGGCCGCGCACATGCCGCCGAAACCGAACACCGTGCTCATCATGTGCTTGGGCGTGTAGTCCATCACCAGGCTCCAGATGTTGGCGGTCCAGGCCTGATGCGCGCCGATGGCCAGGGAGATGGCGAACACCGCGACCCACAGCTGGCTGGAGCCGGCCGCCATGATCACGCCGACGATGCAGCAGGCGAACAGCAACATCGACAACAGCCGCGCCTTGATCGAGTTCATCCCACGGCCGATCAGGAATGACGACAGGATCCCACCGCCCACGCTGCCAAAGTCGGCGGTGAGGTAAATGATGATCAGCGGAATGCCCATCTGGGTCACGTTGATGCCCAGGTTGTATTGCTGGTTCAAGAACGGCGGCAGCCAATACAGGTAGAACCAGAACACCGGCGCAGTGAGCGAGTAGGCAAGGGCGAAGGCCCAGGTGCCGCGCATGCGCAGGATGCGGCTGAACGGCACGCGGGGTTGTTCCGGCTCGACTTCCTGTTGCACGTAGTCCAGTTCGGATTGTTTAACGGTGGGGTGGTCTTCCGGGTTGTAGTACTTCAAGCCCCAGAGCACCAGCCAGATACCGCCGAGTGCCGACATGCACAGGAACGCTGCCTGCCAGCCCCACACGTGCAGGATCAACGGCAGCAGCATGGGCGTCATCATCGCGCCGACGTTGGTGCCGGCGTTGAAGATGCCGGTGGCCACTGCCCGTTCACCCGCCGGGAACCACAAGCGTGTGGTCTTGACGCAGGCCGGGTAGTTGGCGGCTTCGGTCAGCCCGAGGACAAACCGGCAGACCATAAAGCCGATCGCCGAGGTGGCCAGGCCATGGGCGCCGGTGGCCAGGCTCCACAGCAGCACGGCGCAGAAGAACACGCGCTTGACGCCGACCCGGTCGATCAAGCGGCCTTGCAGCACAAAGCCGATGGCGTAGCCGACCTGGAACCAGAAGTTGATGTTGGCGTAGTCCATCGCCGTCCAGCTCATTTCCTTGGCGAGGATCGGTTGCATCACGCCCAGGGCGGCGCGGTCGATGTAGTTCAAGGTGGTGGCAAAGAACACCAGGGCCAGCATGCCCCAGCGCGTTTTACCCACGGCCAGGGCACCGCGGATCTTGTCGCCGATGCCGGCGTGCGGGTTGCCCGGGCGCGCGGCCAGGGCTGAATTTTGCAGAGGCATGAGGTTTGTACCCGTTTTTTGAAATTCTTATGGTGTGTTCTGGGTCTTTGTTACATGAGCGAATTGCCCGGTCGATGGTGCGCAGTGGTTAAAAAGTCGTCAATTCGCCAAAGAGGCTTAGTGTTCGATAATCGCACCAAAAACTAACCGGTTCGTACATTTTAATTGCTGCCTGTAGGCTGGGGGCGAATAATTTGCCACAAACAACAATTGCCGGGAGTCTTCCATGCAACGTTCTATTGCCACTGTGTCCTTGAGCGGCACCCTGCCGGAAAAACTCGAAGCCATCGCCGCCGCCGGGTTTGATGGGGTGGAGATCTTTGAGAACGACTTGTTGTATTACGACGGCAGCCCTCGGGAAGTCCGGCAAATGTGCGCCGACCTCGGCATCGCCATCACCCTGTTCCAGCCGTTTCGCGACTTCGAAGGCTGCCGCCGTGATCGCCTGGCACGCAACCTGGAGCGTGCCGAACGCAAATTCGATTTGATGCAGGAACTGGGCACCGATCTGGTATTGGTGTGCAGCAATGCCTCGGCCGACAGCGTGGGTGACGAACGTATTTTGCTCGATGACCTGAGCCTGCTGGCCGAACATGCGGGCAAGCGCGGCCTGCGCATCGGCTATGAAGCTCTGGCCTGGGGCAAGCATGTGAACACCTGGCAGCAGGTGTGGAACCTGGTGCGCCAGGTCGATCACCCAAGCCTCGGTGTGTTGCTCGACAGCTTCCACACCTTGTCGCTCAAGGGCGACCCGAGTGGCATCGCGCAGATCCCCGGCGACAAGATTTTCTTTGTGCAAATGGCCGACGCGCCGATCCTGGCCATGGATGTGCTGGAGTGGAGCCGGCATTTCCGCTGCTTCCCAGGCCAGGGCGAATTTGACCTGGCGGGCTTTCTCGCGCCGATCATCCAGAGTGGCTACACCGGGCCGTTGTCCCTGGAAATTTTCAATGACGGTTTTCGTGCTGCGCCGACCCGCGCGAATGCGGCGGATGGCTTGCGGTCACTGTTGTACCTGGAAGAAAAAACCCGCCAGCGCCTGGCTGAAGAAGCCCCCGCTGCGCCCGTGGATATCCTGTTTGAAACTCCGGCGGCCAGCGAATACGACGGTATCGAGTTTCTTGAATTTGCCGTGGACGAAAGCCTCGGCGCCAAACTGACCCACTGGTTGGAGCGCCTGGGTTTCGCCAGGGCCGGCCAGCATCGCTCCAAGAATGTGAGCCTGTTGCGCCAGGGTGACATCAACCTGATCCTCAACTGCGAACCCTATTCCTTCGCCCACAACTTTTTCGAGGCCCACGGCCCGTCGCTGTGCGCCACGGCAATTCGGGTCAAGGACAGTGCCAAGGCCCTGGAGCGGGCGGTGGCCTACAAGGGCCAGCCTTATCGCGGCCTGGTCGGCCCCAACGAGCTGGAATTGGCCGCCGTGCGTGCACCGGATGGCAGCCTGATTTACCTGGTCGACCCCAGCGAAGGCGGGCTGTACGACACCGATTTCAACCTGCAAACGGCTGCACCCGCCAGTGGCGGCTTGCTGCGCATCGACCATATGGCCATGGCGCTGCCGGCCGACAGCCTCGACAGTTGGGTGTTGTTCTACAAAAGCCTGCTGGATTTCGAAGCCGATGACGAAGTGGTCCTGCCCGACCCCTACGGCCTGGTGAAAAGCCGTGCGTTGCGCAGCCGTTGCAGTTCGATTCGCCTGCCGTTGAATATCTCCGAAAACCGCAACACGGCGATTTCCCACGCGCTCTCCAGCTATCGCGGTTCGGGCGTGCACCACATTGCCTTCGATTGCGCGGATATTTTCGCCGAGGTACGCCGGGCCAAAGAGGCCGGTGTGCCGTTGCTGGATATCCCGCTCAACTATTACGACGACCTGGCGGCACGCTTCGATTTCGACGATGAGTTCCTCAGTGAGTTGGCGTATTACAACGTGCTGTACGACCGCGACGCCCAGGGCGGTGAGTTGTTTCATGTGTACACCGAGGCGTTCGAGGGGCGGTTTTTCTTCGAGATCATCCAGCGCAAGAATGGCTATGCCGGCTACGGCGCTGCCAACGTGGCGGTGCGTCTGGCGGCGATGGCCAAGTCGCGCAGTGGGGCGGTACGCCAGGCTCGGCTATAACCGCAAGGCAGGTGCTTCCTTCGGGGAGCGCCGCGGCCCATAATCAGCGCCTGCACAACAATGGCCGTGAGCGCACCATGACCTCGAGTCCCGATCTCCCCGCGGTAGCTGACGCACCGCGCAAGAGTCGCAAGAACAATCCGGAAAAGACCCGGGAGAATATTCTCCAGGAAGCCATTGTCGAGTTTGTTCAACAGGGCCTGGCCGGCGCTCGCGTAGACGCCATCGCTGAGCGCATCCATACCTCCAAGCGCATGATCTATTACTACTTCGGCAGTAAGGAGCAGTTATACGTCGAGGTATTGGAGAAGCTCTACGGCGATATCCGCAACACCGAAACCCGCATGAACCTCACGGCCCTGGAGCCGCGTGAGGCGATTCGCCGGCTGGTGGAATTCACCTTCGATCACCACGACCAGAATGTGGATTTCGTGCGCATCGTCAGCATCGAAAATATCCACAACGCCGAGTACGTCAAGCGCACCGACACCATCAAGGCGATGAACAGCAAAATCCTGGAAGGGTTGGGGGAGACCTTGCGCCGCGGGGCTGAGTTGGGGCTGTTTCGCGAAGGGCTGGAGCCGCTGGATGTGCACTTGCTGATCAACTCGTTCAGCTTTTATCGGGTGTCCAACCGGCACACCTTCAGCGAGATTTTCCAGATCGAGCTGTCGGATGAGGCGATCAAGCAGCGCCATCGGGAGATGATTTGCGAGTCGGTGCTGCGCTACCTGCAAGCCTGAGAACTGATCGTTCCCACGCACTGCGTGGGAATGCCGACATGGACGCTCTGCGTCTGCTGTCAAAGTCGTGACGCGGAGCGTCACGTGAGGCGTTTCCACGCAGAGCGTGGGAACGATCATGATGGGGTTGCATCCCTAGATATTCATGCTCTGGAAGTGCGCCAGCATTCTGTCTGCATCCGCCACTTCGCCGCTGAACAACTCAAACGCCTTCACCGCCTGAAACACCGCCATATTGCCGCCATCCAGGGTACGGCAACCCAAGGCGCGCGCGTCGCGCAGCAGTTGGGTTTCCAGCGGGAAGTACACAATTTCCGCCACCCACAATTCAGCCCGCAACAACGCCGCAGGCACAGGCGTGCCGGGCAGCTTGGCCATGCCCATCGGCGTGGTGTTCACCAGGCCATCGGCTTAGGCCATGGCGTTTTCCAAGTGGCTGCCGACTTGAGCGCGACCGATGCCGAACTGCTGGGCAAGGTTATCCACAAGGTCCTGGGCGCGAGTGCGGTCGACATCGAAGATGCTCAAGTACTCCACGCCTTCTGCCAACAGTGCATGGGCCACTGCCGCGCCCGCACCACCGGCGCCCATCTGCACCACGCGTTGGCGCGGTACGTTGTGCAAGTTGCGCCGAAAGCCTTCGGCGAACCCCAGGCAGTCGGTGTTATGACCGATGCGTTTGCCACCCTTGAACACTACGGTGTTGACCGCACCAATGCCCCTGGCTTCATCGGAGAGCTCATCGAGCAAAGGCAGGATCGCCTGCTTGCACGGGTAGGTAATGTTCAGCCCGGTGAAGTGCATCAGCTCGGCGGCCCGTAGTAATTCCGGCAGGGCGCTGAGGTCCAGGTGCAGCGGCTCCAGGTCGATCAGGCGATACAGGTAGCGCAAGCCCTGGGCGTCGCCTTCCTGCTCGTGCAGTGCCGGTGTGCGTGAGGCCTGGATGCCGGCGCCGATCAGGCCCGCGAGTATGCGTGGTTTCATCAGGTGCGTCCCTTCAGCGTCAGGCTGAAATGTTCCAGTGCCAGGTGGTAGCCATGGCTGCCAAACCCGGCCAGCACGGCCTGGGCGATCGGTGACACAAACGAGTGATGACGAAAGGCTTCACGGGCATGCACGTTGGATAAATGCACTTCGATCACCGGCACTTCACTGGCCACCAGGGCATCGCGGATCGCGACCGAAGTGTGAGTCCAGGCCGCCGGGTTGATCACAATACCCGCGCAGCGGTTGCGGGCGCCGTGGATCCAGTCGAGCAATTCGCCCTCGTGGTTGGTCTGGCGAAACTCGATCTTCAGCCCGAGCTTGTCGGCGCTGCGACCACACAAGGCGGCAATGTCGGCCAGGGTTTCATGGCCATAAGTGGCAGGCTCGCGAGTGCCGAGCAGGTTGAGATTGGGGCCGTTGAGCACCAGCACGATGGGCGGCATAGAGGCTTCTCCACAGTTCTTATTGGTTGTGGAGTCAAAATGTACTGGTTGGTTAATTTGGTCAATGGATGGCTGCGGATCTGTTCGGTGATCGAACGTTTAATCAATGCAATTGCTGGATCACTGGCTGATGTGCATTCGGTTGAAGTATTGCGCGAGGTTGCTGAACGAGGAGGACTTTCGAGCATTGGCCGGGTCGTTCCAGTCGTTGGCATCACTGGTTACAACCCGGCATTCGCCGGTTTTTTTGTGGTTACTAATCTGTGAAACAGCTTCGGGAATAGGAGCCGGTTGTCGGGTGGCAGAGGGAAATTGTTACCTGACGGAAAATAACCTAACGGATGGGTTACGATGAGAGTAGGTGCTTACAAAGGCTATGTCATTTCGGTGTTTATCAGGGATGAGCATTGCCCGCCCCATGTGCATGTCAGGGGCAAGGGATGGGATGCGCGGTTTCGTTTCAGTTTCCTGGATGGGGAAGTTGAGTTGTGGGATGTAGAGCCTGAACGGAGGCGGCCACCCACAGCACTTCTGAAGGAGATACGCGGGGCGATCATGCAGCGGCACTACTTGGCGCGGGCACGCAGGATTTGGTGGGAAAAACTGCAGACGGTTTGCCTGGAGAATCATTCCTGGAATTGGGACGCTGGTGAGTTGGTTCCAGGATTGGTCATTCGACACGGCGTCTATGTCATCGCCAGCGCCAGGCACGATGTCATAGCGCAACGGACTATTTTGAATCTGGTAAGAGCGCCAGATTGCGTGGGGATTAATTTATGAAAATCATAAAAGCCAAAGTCACACCTTATGTACCTCTCACTGAAGCCGACGTTGACAAGGCAATCGCCCGAGGACGCAGGTTGAAACGCCTGTACGCCAACGCCAGTAACGTACGTTATGAAAACGATTGCCTCTCCATTGGCTTCAGCGATGGCAGCCGCGTTGTGTTGCCGGTGGCTGGCCTGCCGGAGTTCGAAGGGTTTTCAGAGAAGGATTTCCAGCAGTTGGAAGTGACTTTCGGAGGCAAGGCGATTAGCTGTGAAGCGCAGGACCTGGATGTTTCGATCACTGGGTTGATCGCTACAAGCCAGCCGCTGATGGACCTGGCAACCAGCCTGGTGGCATCGCGCAATGGTCGCAAAAGCAGCGCGGCCAAGACCGCAGCGGCCCGGGCCAATGGCAAGAAGGGTGGCCGGCCACGCAAGGAAGTACCGCAGCCCCCAGAGACAACAGACACTTGAATAAACAGTAGGAGCGAGCTTGCTCGCGAAAACCCCACAGGCACCGCGTTCATCCAGGAAGCACGCGTTATCGTTGACGTTTTTCGCGAGCAAGCTCGCTCCTACAACCCACAGGTTTATCGGCGGGTCAGCAACACGCCCGACTCCATATGGTGCGTCCACGGGAACTGGTCAAACATTGCACACTGGGTGATCCGGTGCGTGTCGTGCAGTTGCGCGATATTCGCCGCCAGCGTCTCCGGGTTGCAGGAGATGTACAGGATGTTGTCGAAGCGCCGGGTCAGCTCGCAGGTGTCCGGGTCCATGCCAGCGCGGGGCGGGTCGACGAAGACGCTACCGAACTCGTAACTTTTCAGGTCGATGCCGTGCAGGCGGCGGAACGGGCGCACTTCGTTCAGGGCTTGGGTGAGTTCTTCGGCGGAGAGGCGTACCAGGGTGACGTTCTCCACGCCATTTTCATCCAGGTTGCTCAGGGCCGCATTCACTGAGGTCTTGCTGATCTCGGTGGCCAGCACCTTGCGCACGCGGGTCGCCAGCGGCAGGGTGAAGTTGCCGTTGCCGCAGTACAGCTCCAACAAATCGTCCGGGCGATCACCCAGCGCTTCGTAGGCCCAGTTGAGCATCTTCTGGTTCACCGTGCCGTTGGGCTGGGTGAACGCGCCTTCGGGTTGGCGATAGCTGAAGGTGCGCCCACCGACGTCGAGTTTCTCCACCACGTAGTCGTGGCCGATCACATCGCGCTTGCCCTTGGAACGGCCGATGATGCTCACATTCAGCTCAGCGGCCAATGTGTTCGCGGCGGTGTGCCAATGTTCGTCCAGCGGGCGGTGATAACACAGGGTGATCATCGCGTCGCCGGCCAGGGTGGTGAGGAACTCCACCTGGAACAGCTTGTGGCTCAGGGCGGCGCTGGCTTGCCAGGCGGCCTTGAGTTGCGGCATCAACTGGTTGATGCGCTGGCTGGCGATGGGGAACTCTTCGATGAGGATCGGCGTGCGCTTGTCCTCCTGGGAGAACATCGCGTAGTGGCGCTCGCCGCCTTCGCGCCACAGGCGGAACTCCGCGCGCAGGCGGAAGTGCTGCAGCGGCGAGTCGAAGACCTGCGGCTCGGGCGCGTCGAACGGTGCGAGCAGGTCACGCAGGCGCGTGACCTTGTCTTGCAGTTGAACGGTGTAACTTGCGGCGTCGAAAGTCATGCGTTGAACCAGCCCAGCTTGATCACAAACAGGATCGACAGGATCACCAGTGCCGGATTCAGCTCACGGTAGCGGCCCGAAAGCAGCTTGATAGCGGTCCAGGCGATGAAACCGAAGGCGATGCCGTTGGCGATGGAGTAAGTGAAGGGCATCGCCAGGGCGGTGATCACCACCGGCGCTGCCACCGTAATGTCGTCCCAGTCGATTTCGGCCAGGCCTTGGCTCATCAGCACCGCCACAAACAGCAAGGCTGGCGCGGTGGCATAGGCCGGCACGCTGGCGGCCAATGGCGAGAAGAACAACGCCAGCAAAAACAGGATCGCGACCACGATGGCGGTCAAGCCGGTACGGCCACCGGCGCTCACGCCTGCGGCCGATTCGATGTAGCTGGTGGTGGTCGAGGTGCCCAGCAGGGAACCGGCCATGGCGGCGGTACTGTCGGCGATCAGTGCGCGGCCCATTTTCGGCATATGGCCGTCCTTACCCATCAGGCCGGCGCGCTTGGCCACGCCGATCAGGGTGCCGGAGTTGTCGAACAGGTCAACGAACAGGAAGGCGAAGATCACACTGACCAGGCCGATGTCCAGCGCGCCCTTGATATCCAGCTGCAGGAAGGTCGGCGCCAGGGACGGCGGTACTGAGGTCACACCGATGAACGGCGTGAAGCCCAGGACGATGGAGGCGACGGTCACCGCCAGGATGCCGATCAGCACTGCGCCGCGTACGGCCAGGGCTTCCAGCGCGACGATCAGCACGAAACCCAGGGTGGCCAGGATCGGCGCCGGTTGTTTCAGGTCGCCCAGGCCAACCATGG
Organism: Pseudomonas sp. PA-7-1E; assembly: GCF_021605325.1. Taxonomy (NCBI): domain Bacteria; kingdom Pseudomonadati; phylum Pseudomonadota; class Gammaproteobacteria; order Pseudomonadales; family Pseudomonadaceae; genus Pseudomonas; species Pseudomonas sp. PA-7-1E. Next base: position 125,603 of record NZ_WKFA01000012.1, on the reverse strand, counting down.
TGGCCGGATTGCTCACCACGATACCGGCGTTATGCAGGGCGATCAGCGCCAGGAACAGGCCGATACCGGCAGCAATCGCCGAGCGCAGCGGCAGCGGGATGGCGTTGATGATCCACTCACGAATGCGGAAGATCGACAGCAGGAAAAACAGCACCGCCGAAATGAATACCGCGCCCAGCGCCACCTGCCAGGTGTGGCCCATGTGCAGGACCACGGTGTAGGTGAAGAAGGCGTTGAGGCCCATGCCCGGTGCCAGGGCAATCGGGTAGTTGGCGATCAGGCCCATCACGGTCGAACCGATGGCGGCCGCCAGGCAGGTGGCGACAAACACCGCGCCCTTGTCCATGCCGGTCTCGCCGAGGATGCTCGGGTTCACGAAGAGGATGTAGGCCATGGCCAGGAAGGTGGTGATCCCCGCGAGAATCTCGGTGCGCACATTGGTGTTGTGGGCTTTGAGTTGAAACAGCTTTTCCAGCATGCCGGCTCCCTGTGACGCTAGTGTGCGTCGTGATTTGTTGACCTCTAAGTCAAAGCACAAACTGCGCCAAACGCTTGTGGTTTCAGAGAGGATCGGAAAAAGCGGCGCATCATACCAGCAGCCGAGGCTGTGTGGCGCATGGGCTTGAGGCATACTGCGCCGACGTTCAATACCGGGTCATTGCCAGCATGAAAAAAGCCAACCTGTGGAGTCTAGCTCTGATCGCCAGTATCAGCCTGTGGCTGGGCGCGGCACCGGCATGGGGCGCGGCTGCACCGGCCTTGAGCGAGGTGCGGGTGTTCAAGGTGGAATCGGCCAACTGCAGCGAAGCGATCCCGGAGCGGGTCAACACCACCCAGATGTGCGAGCACCGCGGGCCCACCCAGGTCTCGGTGATGGAAGTGGGCCTGGGCAACAGCCCCATGGGCCGCTTCAACGGCGCGGAGTTGAATGGGCAACGCACAGCGGTGTGCCAGGTCGGCAACATCAGTGAGGCGTGCAACGGCGTGGGCACCCTGATGGGCTACATCTATGTGTTCGACCTGAACGTCCAGGCCCAGGGCTGGTTCGAATTCACCAATACCTCGATCAACCCGCCGCAAAACACCCTGAAAGCCCAGCTCAATATCCGCTGATCAATCATCTTGAACGCTCAAAACCCCGGGAAGTCGTACCCCTAAGACGGCGATTTTTCTGAACGCCGCGGACGTACACCAACCCGTGAGGTGTTTATGAGCGCGACCCCCAATGGCGCGGCGGCCCAGCCGTTCGTCGCCCACCCGATACGCCTGACACTCAACGGCCAGGATCGCCAACTGAACGTGTTGCCCTGGACCACCTTGCTGGACTTGCTGCGTGAACAGTTGGACCTGGTGGGCAGCAAAAAAGGCTGCGACCACGGCCAGTGCGGCGCCTGCACTGTATTGCGTGACGGCAAACGCGTGAATGCCTGCCTGACCCTGGCCGTGATGTGCGACGGCGCCGAATTGACCACCATCGAAGGCCTGGCCGACGGCGACCAACTGCATCCCATGCAACAGGCCTTTATCCAGCACGACGCTTTCCAGTGCGGCTATTGCACCCCCGGGCAGATCTGTTCTGCCGTGGGCCTGGCCAATGAAGGCCGCGCCCACGACCGTGCGCAGATACAGGAATTGATGAGCGGCAACCTGTGCCGCTGCGGCGCCTACAACAACATCCGCGATGCCATCGAAGACGCGCTGCCGGCCTGCCGTCGCCAGGGAGGTGAGTCATGAATCCCTTCCACTACAGCAGGCCGACCGATGTGCAGCAGGCCGTTCAGATGAGCAGCGCCGCCTCGCGCTTTATCGCCGGTGGCACCAACCTGCTGGACCTGATGAAGGAAAACATCAGCCATCCCGAGCACCTGATCGACATCACCGGCTTGCCGCTGCATGACATTCAAGAGACCGCCGAGGGTGGCCTACGTATCGGTGCGCTGGTGAGTAACGCAGACCTGGCCTGGCACCCACTCATTGAGCAGCGTTACCCGTTGCTGTCCCAGGCCATCCTCGCCGGGGCGTCCCCGCAGTTACGCAACATGGCCAGTACCGGCGGCAACCTGTTGCAGCGCACCCGTTGCTATTACTTCTACGACGCCGCGGTACCGTGCAACAAGCGCCAGCCCGGCAGCGGCTGCCCGGCGCGCAACGGTTTGAACCGTATCCATGCGATCCTCGGCGCCAGTGAACAGTGCGTGGCCACCCATCCATCGGACATGTGCGTGGCCCTGGCGGCGCTTGCGGCGCGGGTGCATGTAGAGGGACGTGGCGGTGCGCGGGTGATCGAGTTCGCCGACTTCCATCGATTGCCAGGCGATGCGCCGCAACGTGACAACCAATTGGCCGACGATGAGCTGATCACGGCCATTGAGCTGCCCGCCGATCACCTGGCCCGCCACAGCCATTACCTGAAAATCCGTGACCGTGCCTCCTATGCCTTTGCCTTGGTTTCGGTGGCCGCCGCCTTGGAACTGGACGGCGATGAAATCATCGACGCCCGCCTGGCCTTGGGCGGTGTGGCGCATAAACCATGGCGTGACCGCGCAGTGGAAGCCTTGCTGATTGGCCGCACGGTCAGCCGCGAAACCTTCAGCGCCGCCGCCGACGCCCTGCTGCAAGACGCCGAACCGTTGGAACACAACGGCTTCAAGGTCAAGCTGGCGCGGCGAGCAATCATTCGTGCCCTGAGCGACGCCGCCGTCGCAGGAGAACAGCCATGAGCGCCATCGGCAAACCCCTGGACCGCGTCGACGGTCTGCTCAAGGTCACCGGCCAAGCTCGCTATGCCGGTGAGTTTCCCGAGGACGGCCTGCTGCATGGCAGCGTGGTGTCGAGCACTATCGCCAAAGGCCGGGTGCTGAGCATCGATGCGTCCAAGGCGTTGGCCTTGCCCGGTGTAGTGGACGTGATCCATCACCTCAACCGGCCGAAAATCGCCAGCTATGACGAGGCGTTCGCCGATGCCGATGCGGCCGATGGCTCGCCTTTTCGTCCGCTGTATAACGACCGCGTGCTCTACAGCGGCCAGCCCCTGGCCCTGGTGATTGCCGATAACCTCGAACTGGCGCGGCACGCCGGCTCGCTGGTGCAGATCGACTACGCGCCCGAAACCTTCGAAACCGACCTGCTCACCCAGCAAGCGGCGGCGCACCCGTCGCCCCAGACCCCGCCCGAACCGCGAGGCAACTTCGAAGCTGAATGGGCCGGTGCCGCAATCAGTCTGGACCTGCACTACAGCACGCCCATCGAGCATCACAACCCGATGGAACCCCACGCCAGCACCGTGCTGTATCAGTCCGATGGCACTCTGCATATCCACGACAAGACCCAGGGCCCGCAGAACTGCCAGGCCTATGTGCAAAAAGTCTTCGGCTTGGACAAGCGCCAGGTGCGCATCTTCGCCGCTTTCGTCGGTGGCGCCTTCGGTTCGGGCCTGCGCCCGCAATACCAATTGCCGCTCGCGGTGATGGCGGCCATGGCGCTCAAACGCTCGGTGCGCGTCACCCTGACGCGCCAACAGATGTTCACCTTCGGCTATCGTCCGCGCACCTTGCAGCGTTTGCAGATGGGCGCCGCCGCCAATGGTCGCTTGCTGGCGTTGGGGCATACCGCGATTGGCCAGACGTCGCGCTTTGAGGATTTCAGCGAGCACGTGGTGGAGTGGAGCGGCATGCTCTATCACTGCGACAACGTGCAACTGACGTACAAGTTGGCGCCGTTGGATGTGTTTACCCCGCTGGACATGCGTGCCCCCGGCGCCGCACTAGGCGTGCTCGGCCTGGAGTGCGCCATGGACGAACTGGCGTGTGCCCTGGCCATCGACCCGGTGCAATTGCGCCTGATCAACTACGCCGAACGTAACCAGAACGAAGACAAACCCTGGTCGAGCAAGGCCCTGCGCGAGTGCTACAGCGAAGGCGCCGAACGCTTCGGCTGGCACCAACGCAACCCGGAACCGCGTAGCATGCGTGACGGCCGCCAACTGATCGGCTGGGGCATGGCCGGCGGCGTGTGGGAGGCCATGCAGATGAAAGCCAGCGCCAAGGCGCGCCTCGACGCGCAGGGCAAGCTCACCGTCAGCAGCGCCACCACCGACATTGGCACTGGCACCTACACGGTGATGACCCAGATCGCCTCCCAGGCCAGCGGCGTGGCCATGGCCGACGTGCGTTTTGTGCTGGGCGATTCGTCGTTGCCCACGGCGCCGTTGCAGGGCGGCTCGTTTACCGTGTCCTCGGTGGGTACGGCGGTGCAGCAAGCCTGTGAAGCGCTGAATGCCAAGTTGCTCCAGGTCGCCCGGCAGACCTACCCGGTGTTCAAGGACGCCGAAGCCGTGCGGTTTGAAGAGGGCCAACTGCATGCCGGTGATGTGAGTGTTTCGTTGGCGCAACTGGTCAAGGACAGCGGTGAGGAGGTGCTGCAAGCACAGGTTGACAGCGAGCCGGACAAGAAGCGCCAGGGCTATGCCTGCGCGACCCATTCGGCGGTGTTTGTCGAGGTGCGGGTTGATGAAGACCTGGGCACCATCAGGGTCAGCCGTGTGGTCAGCGCCATTGCCGCGGGGCGCGTGGTCAACCCCAAGATGGCCCGCAGCCAGATCCTTGGCGGCGTGGTGTGGGGCATTGGCATGGCCCTGCATGAAGAGACCCAGGTCGACCATGAGCTGGGGCGTTACATGAACCACAGCCTGGCCGAGTACCACATCCCGGTGAACGCCGATATTGGCGAGATTGACGTGCTGTTTGTCGAAGAGCACGACGAGATCGTCAATGCGCTCGGGTCCAAGGGCGTGGGGGAAATCGGCATTGTCGGGGTAGCGGCGGCGGTGGCGAATGCGGTTTACCATGCCACCGGCAAGCGGGTTCGGGAGTTTCCGATTACCTTGGATAAGGTGCTATAGCCCAAACCGTCAGACCAATGAAGTTCCAGTGTGGGAGCTGGCTTGCCTGCGATAGCGGTGTATCAGCCACCAGAAAGTTGCCTGATACACCGCTATCGCGGGCAAGCCCGGCTCCCACAGGGTATGGCGGTGAAGCCTATGGCTTGGTTTCTTCCACCGGCACATGCATGCGATCCCGGTTGGCCAGGGTCGGGAACAGCTTGATCCACACCCCGGTCACCACCAGGGTGCCAACCCCGCCCATCACCACCGCAGGCACGGTGCCAAACCAGTGGGCGGTAATCCCGGATTCGAATTCGCCCAATTGATTGGACGCACCGATAAACAGGCCATTGACCGCACTCACTCGCCCGCGCATTTCATCTGGCGTTTCCAACTGCACGAACGATGCACGGATCACCATGCTGATCATGTCTGCCGCGCCCAGTACCACCAGCACCGCCAGTGAAAACCAGAACGAAGTCGACAGGCCGAAGGCGATGGTTGCCACCCCGAACACGCCGACGGCGGTGAACATCACGCGGCCCACCTTGCGGTCTACTGAGAACCGCGCCAGCCACAGTGACATCAGCAATGCGCCCACGGCCGGGGCCGACCGCAGCAGGCCCAGGCCCCAGGCACCGGTCAGCAGGATGTCCTTGGCGAACACCGGTAACAGCGCGGTGGCGCCGCCCAGCAGCACGGCAAACAGGTCCAGGGAGATGGCGCCAAGAATGTCCGGGCGGCTGCGGATAAAGCGTATGCCGGCCAGCAGCGAGTCCAGGGTGGCCTTGGCTTTGTTCAGCGGAGTCTGGCGTGCGGGCAGGTTAAGTGTCAGCACGCAGGCGATCAGGTACAGCGCCACGGTGGGGCCGTACACCCACACGCTGCCAAACGCGTAAAGCAAACCGCCCACGGCCGGTGCGACGATGGTCGCCAGTTGCTGGGCCGATTGCGATGCCGCCACGGCCCGGGGGAACAGCGCGCTGGGCACGATGCTCGGCAACAGTGCCTGGGTGGTGGGCATTTCAAATGAGCGCGCAGCGCCGAGCAGGAAGGCGAGGATGAAGATCATCTCGCGAGTCACGTTGCCGGTCAGGCCGCCGATGGCCAGGGACAAGGCGATCAGCGCCTGCAAGGTCTGGCAGATGGCAGCGACCCGGCGGCGTTCATAGCGATCCGCCACGTGCCCGGTGTGCAGCATGAACAGCACGCGCGGCACGAATTCCACCAGGCCGACCAGGCCCAGGTCCAAGACGTTGCCGGTCAGCTGGTACAGGTTCCAGCCGATCGCCACGGTGAGCATCTGGAAGCCGCTGGCGGTAAAGATCCGCGCCAGCCAGAACGCGATGAAAGGGCGGTGGTGACGTAACAGCAACGCAGGTTCACTGGGCATCGGCAATCAGGTCGGCAACGGGAGAATGGCGAGATTAGCATCAAGCTGTAACAAATAGTTGCAAGAACTGAGCTGAGGCAAGCTGTCACGCGGCAAAAGACCACACAGTCCTACAGCAAAAATGGGACTACTCTTTCAACGATGCTTGATCCAGATCAAAACCTGCCCCGGGATTGTTCTGGCGGCCGCAAGGCCAGATTCCCCACGCGATGGGTAATAAAAGAAACGAATTGAAATTCGCCACACTCCATATCCGTGGGGGCAGTGGGTGCAGGCTCCCAGCCAGCAGCCGGTATTACCTGACAGAGGAAGACTTATGTTCGGTTTGGAGGCGCTAGATCTCGCCCGAATTCAATTCGCGTTCACCATCTCATTCCACATCCTGTTCCCGGCGATCACCATCGGCCTGGCCAGTTACCTTGCGGTGCTGGAGGGCTTGTGGCTCAAGACCCACAACGACACCTACCGTGACCTCTACCACTTCTGGTCGAAGATCTTTGCCGTCAACTTCGGCATGGGTGTGGTATCGGGCCTGGTCATGGCGTACCAGTTCGGTACCAACTGGAGCCGCTTCTCGGACTTCGCCGGTGCCGTCACCGGGCCGTTGCTGACGTACGAAGTGCTCACGGCCTTCTTCCTCGAGGCCGGTTTCCTGGGCGTGATGTTGTTCGGCTGGAACAAGGTGGGGCGCAAGCTGCACTTCTTCGCCACGGTGATGGTGGCCGTGGGTACGTTGATCTCCACGTTCTGGATTCTTGCCTCCAACAGCTGGATGCAGACGCCCCAGGGCTTTGAAATCATCGATGGCCGCGTAATACCGACCGACTGGCTGGCGGTGATCTTCAACCCGTCGTTCCCCTACCGCCTGATGCACATGGCCACGGCTGCTTTTGTTGCCACGGCGTTCTTCGTCGGCTCGTCGGCGGCCTGGCATTTACTGCGCGGCAAGGACAACCCGGCGATCCGCAAAATGCTCTCGATGGCGATGTGGATGGCCCTGATCGTTGCGCCCATCCAGGCGGTGATCGGCGACTTCCACGGCCTCAATACCCTCAAGCATCAACCGGCCAAGATCGCCGCGATTGAAGGCCACTGGGAAAATATCGGCAACGAGCCCACGCCGCTGATTTTGTTCGGTTGGCCGGACATGAAAGCCGAGAAAACCAAATACGCGGTCGAGATTCCGTACCTGGGCAGCCTGATCCTGACTCACTCCCTGGACAAGCAGGTGCCGGCGCTCAAGGAGTTCCCACCTGAAGACCGCCCCAACTCCACCGTTGTGTTCTGGTCGTTCCGGGTCATGGTCGGCCTGGGGTTCCTGATGATCTTCACCGGTCTGTTCAGCCTGTGGCTGCGCCGGGGCGACAAGATGTACACGTCCAAACCGTTCCTGTACCTGGCGCTGTGGATGGGCCCGTCTGGGCTGATTGCGATTCTTGCCGGTTGGTTCACCACCGAAATTGGTCGCCAGCCCTGGGTGGTCTACGGGTTGATGCGCACGGCGGATGCCTCCTCCGGGCATAGCCTGACGCAGATGACCATTACCCTGGTGTTGTTCGTGGTGGTGTACTTCGCGCTGTTCGGCGCGGGCCTGGGCTATATGATGCGCCTGGTGCGCAAAGGCCCCGTGACCCACGACAGTACCGAGCCCGCCCATGGTGGCCCCGGCCAGAAACGCACCCCCGCGCGTCCGTTGTCTGCTGCCGACGATGGCAGTGATAACGACCACGACCACATCCAGCACAAGGGGAATTGAGATGGGTATTGATCTTCCGCTGATCTGGGCCGTGATCATCATCTTCGGCATCATGATGTACGTGGTCATGGACGGCTTCGACCTGGGGATCGGCATTCTTTTCCCGTTTGTTCCGGGCAAAGTCGACCGTGACGTGATGATGAACACCGTGGCGCCCGTATGGGACGGCAACGAAACCTGGCTGGTACTCGGGGGCGCGGCGTTGTTCGGCGCGTTCCCGCTGGCCTATTCGGTGGTGTTGTCGGCGCTGTACCTGCCGCTGATCCTGATGCTGATCGGCCTGATCTTCCGCGGCGTGGCCTTTGAGTTCCGCTTCAAGGCCAAGGACCACAAGCGTCACCTGTGGGACAAGGCGTTTATTGGCGGCTCGCTGGCGGCGACTTTCTTCCAGGGGGTGGCGTTGGGCGCCTTTATCGACGGTATTCCGGTGGTGGATCGCCAGTTCGCCGGCGGTTCACTGGATTGGCTCACACCCTTCACGATGTTCTGCGGAGTGGCGCTGATCGTGGCGTATGCCTTGCTCGGCTGCACCTGGCTGATCATGAAGACCGAAGGCAAGTTGCAGGAGCAGATGCACAACCTGGCGCGGCCTTTGGCGTTTGTAGTGTTGGCGGTTATCGGCATCGTCAGCATCTGGACGCCGCTGACCCACCCGGAAATCGCGTCGCGCTGGTTCACCTTGCCGAACCTGTTCTGGTTCCTGCCGGTGCCGATCCTGGTGCTGGTCACCATGTACGGGCTGATCCGCGCCGTGGCACGTAATGCGCACTACACGCCGTTCCTGTTGACGCTGGTGCTGATTTTCCTCGGCTACAGTGGCTTGGGGATCAGCCTGTGGCCGAACATCATCCCGCCGTCCGTGTCGATCTGGGATGCCGCCGCGCCGCCGCAAAGCCAGGGCTTCATGCTGGTGGGCACGCTGTTCATCATCCCGTTTATCCTGGGCTATACCTTCTGGAGCTACTACGTGTTCCGCGGCAAGGTCACCCACGAAGACGGCTATCACTAGGAGGGTTGAAACATGTCAAAACCTTCGTTGCATGAGATTGAACAGGCCGAGAAGCAGCCGTTGTGGCGGCGCCTGGGGTGGCTGGCGATGATCTGGACCGGCAGCGTGCTGGCCCTGTTCGTGGTGGCCAGCCTGATGCGCATGTTCATGAATGCGGCAGGCCTGAGCACGCATTGACACTGTAGGAGCGAGCTTGCTCGCGAAAAACGTCAACGATAACGCGGGGTGCCTGACGCCCCGCGGTGTTCTCAGGTTTTTCGCGAGCAAGCTCGCTCCTACAATAAGCAGGGCTTTTTTATTTACGCGCCTTGAGGATGACGAACTTGGGCGTGGCCGCTACTTGCTCGACACCGCGGAACAGCCGCGCCAGCTTGCTGTGGTAGCCCAGGTGACGATTCCCGACGATGTACAAGGCGCCGCCGATCACCAGCGCTTCGCGTGCCTGCTGGAACATGCGCCAGGCGAGGAAGTCGCCCACCACTTGTTGTTGGTGGAACGGTGGGTTGCACAGCACCACGTCCAGCGATTGCGCCTCCTGGCCGGCCAGGCCATCGTCGGCACGTACGCTGACGTCCCGTTCACCCAACGCGGCTTGCCAGTTTTCGGCGGCCGATTGCACTGCCATATACGACTCATCCACCAAGGTGTAGTGCGCGTCGGGGTTCTGCAGGGCGCTGGCAATCGCCAGTACGCCGTTGCCGCAGCCCAGGTCCGCCACGCGTGCACTGCCCAGGTTTTTTGGCAGGTGCGGCAGGAAGGCACGGGTGCCGATGTCCAGGCCTTCGCGGCAAAAGACGTTGGCGTGGTTACACAACTCGATGACCGGCGCATCCAGGGTATAGCGGGTCGGGTAGGGCGAGACCGCGGCAGGGCGCGGCTCGACGCTGGCAATCAGCAACCGCGCCTTTTTGACCGCCAATGAGGCGTGCATGGGCCCGATGTAACGCTCCAGCAATTCGCCCGCAGCCCGTGGCAAATGCTTGACCATTGCACCTGCGATCACCTCGGCGCCGGGCGCCAGTTGCCCTTGCAGGCGGATCAGTTGTTCTTCCAGCAACGCCAGGGTTTTCGGCACGCGGATCAACACGCGATCGAACGGCCCGGTCGCGAGCTGGCTGGCCGGTATGAAGGGCACGGCATCAAAGGGCTTGCCGTTGCGCACCAGGTTTTTCTCCAGGCCCTGAGCGGCGAGGAACGAGTCACCGCTGGAGGTCACTTGCACCTGGCCTTGAAGGCTGGCTGCCAGGGCGCCGAAGCTGTCATTGAGCACCAGCACGCGGGTGGCGGCAGTGGGCTGTTGCGCGGCGAGGTGGCTGAGCAGGTATTCGTCGGCGGCATCGAAGGCTTGCAGCGGATCATTGTGTTGCTCTGGCTGACGAATCAGGTCGAGCTGGGCGAAAGGGCTGTCAAGCAGGGGCATGGCGGGGCGAGGCTCTGGGTAATCGACGGACCGTCTGAGTGAACGGCGGGGCCACCGTGGAAAGCGCACCCTCAACACTCAGAATTGGCCGTAAATGTTACGTTTTTTTCAACGCGATGACATGCGGTGTTTTACGTGGGCTAAAACAGCCCGGCTTTAGCGGCGCGCAGCACCGCCTGGATCTTGTTATGCACGCCCAGTTTCTTGAAGGTACTGCTGATATGAAACCCCACGGTGCGCTCGGACAGGCAAAGAATCGCGGCAATCTCCGAGGCGGTCTTGCCCATCGCCGACCACTTGAGGATTTCTGTTTCCCGGGCAGTCAATTTGCTGGGCGCTTTGATGTCGGGGGCGTCGGCGTACTTCTGCGCGACGACCGCATGCATCGCATGGCAAAGCCACAACACCTGGCCGGCTTTTTCGTAAAGCTCTTCAGGGCTGACCTCGCCCTTGCTGCGAACCAGGGTCAGCATGCTGAATACACCCTGGAAGTCATGCACGGCTTGGGTCCAGCCTAAATGCACCCCGCATGACTGGGCCAATTCCCACAGCTTGGGGGTGTTGGCAAAGGTTTTTTGTTCCCAGAGAATAGGCAGTACCGAGGTTTTACAGTGGGTTACAACGGGGTCTACATCGAAGAAGTGCGCTTGTTTATAAATACTAAGCCATTCATTTGGGTAGTTATTAAACAAAATGGGTTTTGTTTGAGTGCTTTGTGATTGGGAACTCATGGTAAAGGAGCAATATTCGAAACCTAGTTCATAAGTGTGGTTTATCACCATCTCAAACACACTGGTGATTTCACTCTCGCCGTCCAGCTTGGGCAGCCGGGCATTATGCCAATTGACCATCGGTGACTCTCCATGCGTGTATATGTGACCTGGGTACGTCCTGATCCCCCATTGCAGCTCGAAAACAAGTGTAGGGTAAGTCCTACAACTGAGCTTGAAAAATATTTTACTTGTAGGGTTTGTCTAGTTGGCCGGTTTTGTACAAGACTTGGAGCTTTGTATAAGAGCGCTAGGCAGGTATCTTTTTTTCAATACTTTTAAGGTCTTGAAGGTAGTGTCAAAGTGATGTCGCTTTAAGTACCGCTTCATCTAGTGAGGTATTCAGGGCGCGTTAATAGCCAAATAATTAGTGCCAGCGTGGAGCCATGGCTGACCTGTTGGACTGGTTAAAAAACGCGCAGGCCACCCGCGTGAACCTTGAGTGACGGCAAAGCCAGTACCAATCATCAGTGTTTGCGCGGTCTGTTTTGAGGGACACTAACGGCCTGTGCAAAACGGAGCCCCCCATGACGGCCAGTGCTGAGAAATTTACCCGCCAGACCCTGCTCGATGTGCAATCGCTGACCCCCAGCCTGTTCACCCTGCGCACCACCCGCGATGCCGGTTTTCGTTTTACCGCCGGCCAGTTCGTGCGCCTGGGCGTTACCAAGGCGAATGGCAGCACCGTCTGGCGTGCCTATTCCATCGTGTCTTCGCCGTTTGACGAGCATCTGGATTTCTTTTCCATCGTGGTCCCCGGTGGTGAGTTCACCAGTGAACTGAGCCGCCTGAAGGTGGGCGATACCTTGCTGGTCGAGCGCCAGGCCACCGGGTTTCTGACCCTCAACCGCTTTGTCGACGGGCGTGACTTGTGGTTGCTGGGAACCGGAACGGGCGTCGCGCCGTTCCTGTCGATCCTGCAGGACTTCGAAGTGTGGGAAAAATTCGAGCGCATCATCCTGGTGTACAGCGCCCGGGAAGCCAAGGAACTGGCCTACCAGTCGCTGATCGACACGCTGGGTGAGCGCGAGTACCTGGCCGAGTACGCCCACAAGCTCACCTACATTCCCATCGTCACCCGCGAGCAGCATCCGGGCGCGTTGAATGGGCGTATTACGGCCTTGATCGAAAATGGCGAATTGGAGCGGGCCGCCGGCGTGGAGCTGACGGCACAGGATTCGCGTGTACTGATTTGCGGCAACCCGCAGATGGTCGATGATACGCGCCAATTGCTCAAGCAGCGGGACATGCAACTGAGCCTGAGCCGACGACCTGGCCAGGTGGCGGTAGAAAATTATTGGTAGAAAAAAGGCGCCTTGCGAGGCGCCTTTTTTGCATCCGCAGGTTAAAGCGGCTTGTTGTTCTGTGCCTTGAGCAGATCGCGGATCTCGCCCAGCAGCACTTCTTCTTTGCTTGGCGTCGGCGGCAAGCTTGGGGCCACGGCTTCTTCACGTTTCAGACGGTTGATCGCCTTCACACCCATGAAGATTGCAAACGCGACGATTATAAAGTCGATGATGCTCTGGATGAACTTGCCGTAAGCCAGCACAACAGCGGGTACATCACCCTGTGCTGCCTTGAGCGTGACGGCCAGATCGGCAAAGTCCACGCCACCGATCAGCAGGCCGATGGGAGGCATTATCACGTCGCCTACAAATGAGGAAACAATCTTGCCGAAGGCAGCACCGATGATGATACCGACGGCCATGTCGACCACATTACCTTTGACCGCGAAGGCCTTGAACTCACTGATCACGCCCATAGGTTATTCCTTGTTACAGTTGAGGAGGGTGGAGGTCAGTGTAATTCAGTCGAACAGCGCTTGCTCGAAACAACTGTTAACACTGTCGGTTTTTATCGACACATCAAATCGCAAATAGTTTGCAAAGTGCCACTAGTCGCGCGCGAATTAGCCGCTATTTCAGCGGGTTACCAGATTTTTTTCTTAATCGGGCCTGTGGTGTTTTTCTATTTATCTTCTGACTCGCAGGTCACTAGCCTCTGGCAAGCACAACTGAATGTGCATTAAAAAAACCAGAGGAAACCTCGATGAATACTCCAATCAGCCGCAGGCCCGTGTCGGCGCGCCACGCGCTGGCACTGGTGACCGCCAGCCTGCTTTCCCTCTCCGTACAAGCCGCCAACCTGACCCGCGATAACGGGGCCAACGTCGGTGATAACCAGAACTCCCAAACCGCCGGTGCCAATGGCCCGGTGCTGCTGCAAGATGTGCAACTGATCCAGAAACTGCAACGCTTCGACCGCGAACGCATCCCAGAGCGCGTAGTGCACGCACGCGGCACGGGCGCCCATGGCACCTTCACCGTGACCGACAACCTCAGCGACCTGACCAAGGCCAAAGTGTTCGCCGCCGGTGAAACCACACCAGTGTTCGTACGCTTCTCGGCCGTGGTGCATGGCAACCACTCCCCGGAAACCCTGCGTGACCCACGGGGCTTCGCCACCAAGTTCTATACCGCCGAAGGTAACTGGGACCTGGTCGGTAACAACTTCCCCACGTTCTTTATTCGGGATGCCATCAAGTTCCCGGACATGGTCCATGCCTTTAAACCGGACCCACGCACTAACCTGGACGATGACTCGCGCCGTTTCGACTTCTTCTCCCATGTTCCAGAGTCCACTCGTACACTGACCGAGTTGTACTCGGACTCCGGCACCCCAGCCAGTTACCGCGAAATGGACGGCAACGGCGTACATGCCTACAAGTTGATTAACGCCAAAGGCGAAGTGCACTACGTCAAGTTCCACTGGAAGAGCCAGCAGGGCATCAAGAACCTTGATCCCAAGCAAGTTACCGAGGTGCAGGGGCGTGACTACAGCCATATGACCAATGATTTGGTCACGCACATCAACAAAGGCGACTTCCCTAAGTGGGACTTGTATGTGCAGGTGCTCAAGCCTGAAGACCTGGCCAAGTTTGATTTCGACCCACTGGATGCCACCAAGATCTGGCCGAATGTGCCCGAGCGCAAAGTCGGGCAAATGGTGCTGAACCGCAACCCGGCCAATGTGTTCCAGGAAACCGAGCAAGTCGCGATGGCCCCGGCCAACCTGGTACCGGGTATCGAGCCGTCGGAAGACCGCTTGCTGCAGGGGCGCGTGTTCTCCTACGCCGATACGCAAATGTACCGCCTGGGCGCGAACGCCCTGCAGTTGCCGATCAACGCTCCACGGGTCACCGTCAACAACGGCAACCAGGACGGCGCGATGAACGTCGGCAAGACCACCACCGGCGTCAACTACCAGCCAAGTCGCCTGTTGCCGCGGGAAGAGCCGCAAACCGCACGCTACAGCCAGTCGCCGCTGTCGGGCAGCACCCAGCAGGCCAAGATTCAACGTGAGCAGAACTTCAAGCAGGCCGGTGACCTGTACCGCTCCTACACCAAGAAAGAGCGCGAAGACTTGATCAACAACTTCGGCGGCTCATTGGCCACCACCGATGACGAGAGCAAGCACATCATCCTGTCGTTCCTCTACAAGGCGGATCCGGAATACGGCACCGGCGTGGCCAAGGTCGCCAAGGGCGACCTGGCTCGCGTGAAGGCGCTGGCGGAAAAACTGACTGACTGATTCGTTGGTTGCGGTCGGCGCCTTCACGGGCGTCGACCTTTGGCAGGAGAACACCCTATGCGTATCTCTATCGGCTTACTGATGGCCATGCTGGCCTTTACCGTTCATGCCGAGTCCCCCGACCCGGTGGCGCTCAAGGCGCAGTTGCAGGGCTACTATTTCGACGCCGCCCGTCGTGGCGACCTCGACATGCTCAACACCTTCATAGAGTCCGGCTACGGCCTCAACGCCCAGGATGACAAGGGCTACACCGCGTTGATCCTGGCTGCTTATCACGGCCAGGGCCCGTATGTGGGGCGTCTGCTCGATGCCGGCGCGGACGCCTGCGTCCAGGATAAACGCGGTAACACGGCGTTGATGGGCGCCATCTTCAAAGGCGAGCTGAAAATCGCCCAGCGCCTGTTGGCCACCGACTGCAACCCTGACCAGCGCAACGGCGCAGGGCAGACCGCCGCCATGTACGCCGGGTTGTTCAAGCGCGTCGAATTGTTGGGGGCGCTGCAAGCCAAAGGCGCAGACCTGAACGCCGAGGACCCCGTGGGTAACAGTGCTTCACGTTTAGCCAAGGGCGAAATCCGGACCCCAGCGTCGCGCTGAGCTATCATCGCGGTTTTTCGGTTGGAGGTTCTCACATGGCAAAGGCCAAGCGCATGTACGGCTGCACAGAGTGCGGCGCGACCTTTCCCAAATGGGCGGGCCAGTGCTCCGAATGCGGCGCGTGGAACACCCTGACTGAAACCATGATCGAGAGCGGCGGTGCCGCGGCCCCCACTGGTCGTGCCGGCTGGACCGGGCAACAGGCGCAGATCAAGACCCTGGCCGAAGTCAGCGTCGAAGAGATTCCGCGCTTTTCCACCGCCTCCGGCGAGCTGGACCGGGTCTTGGGCGGTGGTCTGGTGGACGGCTCGGTGGTGCTGATCGGCGGTGACCCGGGCATCGGCAAGTCCACGATCCTGCTGCAAACCCTGTGCAGCATCGCCAGCCGCATGCCTGCGCTGTATGTCACCGGCGAAGAGTCCCAGCAGCAAGTGGCCATGCGCGCCCGGCGCCTGGGCTTGCCCCAGGACCAACTGCGGGTCATGACCGAAACCTGCATCGAAAGCATCATCGCCACGGCGCGCATCGAAAAGCCCAAAGTCATGGTCATTGACTCGATCCAGACGATTTTCACCGAACAACTGCAATCGGCACCCGGCGGCGTGTCTCAGGTGCGCGAAAGCGCGGCGCTGTTGGTGCGTTACGCCAAGCAGAGCGGCACGGCGATCTTCCTGGTCGGCCACGTGACCAAAGAAGGCGCACTGGCCGGGCCACGGGTGTTGGAACATATGGTCGACACCGTGTTGTATTTCGAAGGGGAATCCGACGGTCGCCTGCGCCTGCTGCGGGCGGTGAAGAACCGTTTTGGCGCCGTCAACGAACTGGGTGTGTTCGCTATGACCGATCGGGGGCTGAAAGAAGTCTCGAACCCCTCGGCGATTTTTCTCACCCGCGCTCAGGAAGAAGTCCCAGGCAGTGTGGTGATGGCCACGTGGGAAGGCACCCGGCCGATGCTGGTGGAAGTCCAGGCGCTGGTGGATGACAGCCATTTGGCAAACCCACGGCGGGTCACACTGGGCCTGGACCAGAACCGCCTGGCGATGTTGCTGGCGGTGCTGCACCGGCATGGTGGCATTCCGACTCACGATCAGGATGTGTTCCTTAACGTGGTGGGCGGGGTCAAGGTGCTGGAGACTGCGTCCGACCTGGCGTTGATGGCGGCGGTGATGTCCAGCCTGCGTAATCGGCCGTTGCCCCATGACTTGTTGGTGTTTGGCGAGGTGGGTCTGTCGGGCGAAGTGCGCCCGGTGCCGAGTGGGCAGGAGCGCTTGAAGGAAGCGGCCAAGCATGGCTTCAAACGGGCGATTGTGCCCAAGGGCAATGCGCCGAAGGAGGCGCCGCCGGGGTTGCAGATTATTGCTGTGACGCGGCTGGAGCAGGCGTTGGATGCCCTGTTCGAATAATCCGCAGCACCGCTGAACCCCTGTGGGAGCTGGCTTGCCTGCGATCGCGGCGGGTCAGCTCACCCATCCTTGTCTGATACACCGCCATCGCAGGCAAGCCAGCTCCCACCCTTGATTCATGTTGGCGGCTAGAACTCCAGCAGGGCGCCCAGCTCGCGCTCCAGTTCTTGCTCATCACCCAGGTTCAACTCAACGAACCTACGCAAATGGCTGATCGAATCCAGATCAATGTGTTTGCACACAAAGCCCAATTGACCCTGCTCTTCATGGGTCAGCCGCGCTTGCATCTTTATATGCGTCTTCTGGTCCAGGCGTATGTCGACGTCAAAGGGCAGCGCTTTATTTCCCTTCCAGTTGTCAGGCCGTTCCACCAGCAATCCCTTGAGTGATAAATCCACCAGTTTTACCGGCCATTCGCTGCCGCTTTGCCGAAGTTCGGCCGTGGCATCAAAGGCGATCCGGCGAAAACGGCGACGTTCGGACGCATGCTCGGTCATGGTAAAGCCCTCTGTGAATGGGAGGAGTGTAGCCCGGGGCCATCAAGGGGCGTTTATTTCGGCTTTTTTTAGCGGTTGAAGGCTCTAGACCAACGTAGGGGGCTGGTCTTTGAGGCCAGTAGCGCTAAACTCGGGCTGGCTGTCCTTTCTGTCCACCCTGGCTGGAATATAAAAATGAAAAATAATAATAGCCTGCTACGCCACTTACCCTGGCTGGTGCTGGCAATTGTAGGAGCGTGCGCCCTGGGCGTAGTGGCCTTGCGCCGCGGCGAGGCGATCAACGCCTTGTGGATTGTGGTCGCTGCTGTGGCCATCTACCTGGTTGCGTACCGTTACTACAGTCTGTTCATCGCCAACAACGTGATGCAACTCGATCCACGGCGGGCAACCCCTGCGGTGGTCAACAACGATGGTCTGGACTACGTACCAACCAACAAACACATTCTTTTCGGTCACCACTTTGCGGCGATTGCCGGTGCAGGCCCGTTGGTCGGCCCGGTGCTGGCGGCGCAAATGGGCTATCTGCCCGGCACCCTCTGGCTGATTGCCGGGGTGGTGCTGGCCGGTGCGGTGCAAGACTTCATGGTCCTGTTCCTGTCCACTCGTCGCAACGGCCGTTCCCTGGGGGACATGGTTCGCGAAGAGATGGGCCGCATTCCGGGGACCATCGCGCTGTTCGGCTGCTTCCTGATCATGATCATCATCCTCGCGGTGCTGGCGCTGATCGTGGTCAAGGCCCTGGCCGAGAGCCCATGGGGCATCTTCACGGTGATGGCGACCATCCCGATCGCGATGTTCATGGGCATCTACATGCGCTACATCCGCCCGGGCCGCATCGGTGAAATCTCGATCATCGGCGTGCTGTTGCTGCTCGGTTCGATCTGGCTGGGCGGGCAGATTGCCGCTGATCCGGTGTGGGCCAAGGCGTTCACCTTCACCGGTATCCAGATCACCTGGATGCTGATCGGCTACGGTTTCGTGGCCGCTGTGCTGCCGGTGTGGCTGATCCTGGCGCCCCGCGACTACCTGTCGACGTTCCTGAAAATCGGCACCATCATCGCCCTGGCGATTGGCATCCTGGTCACCATGCCTGACCTGAAAATGCCGGCACTCACCCAGTTCATCGACGGCACCGGCCCGGTGTGGAAGGGCGGCCTGTTCCCGTTCCTGTTCATCACCATTGCCTGTGGCGCGGTCTCGGGCTTCCATGCGCTGATCTCCTCGGGCACCACGCCCAAGTTGCTCGCCAGTGAGAGCCATGCCCGTTACATCGGTTACGGCGGCATGCTGATGGAGTCGTTCGTGGCCATCATGGCGATGGTTGCCGCCTCGGTGATTGAGCCTGGCGTGTACTTCGCCATGAACAGCCCGGCTGCCATTGTCGGCACCGACGTGGTCACCGTGGCGCAAACCGTCAGCAGCTGGGGCTTTGCCATTACGCCTGAGGCGCTGTCGGCCGTTGCCCACGATATCGGTGAAACCACCATCCTGGCACGTGCCGGCGGTGCACCGACTTTGGCGGTAGGTATCGCGCAGATCCTGCACAGCGTGCTGCCGGGTGAAAACACCATGGCGTTCTGGTACCACTTTGCGATCCTGTTCGAAGCGCTGTTCATCCTTACGGCAGTGGATGCCGGTACCCGCGCCGGTCGTTTCATGCTGCAAGACCTGCTGGGGTCGTTCGTGCCTGCGCTCAAACGCACCGAATCCTGGACCGCCAACCTGATCGCCACGGCCGGTTGCGTGGCCATGTGGGGCTACTTGCTGTACCAAGGCGTGATCGACCCGCTGGGTGGCATCAATACCTTGTGGCCGCTGTTCGGTATCTCCAACCAGATGCTGGCCGGTATCGCGCTGATGCTGGCGACCGTTGTGCTGATCAAAATGAAGCGTCAGCGCTACATTTGGGTGACCATGTTGCCGGCTGTCTGGCTGCTGATCTGCACCACCACCGCAGGCTTCATCAAGCTGTTCGACGCCAACCCGGCGATCGGCTTCCTGTCGCTGGCCAAGAAATACAGCGATGCCCTGGCTAACGGCCAGATCCTCGCCCCGGCCAAGAGCATCGACCAGATGCAACACGTGATCTGGAACGCCTACACCAACGCAACGCTGACGGCGCTGTTCCTGTTCGTGGTGTTCAGCATCCTGTTCTATGCGCTCAAAGTCGGCGTCGCCGCCTGGGGCAACAAAGAGCGTACGGATAAAGAAGCCCCGTTCCAGGCTGTACCGGACGCATAACGAGGATTGCAGACATGTTCAATGACATCAGTCGCCTCGGTAAATACCTCGGTCAGGCCGCCCGCCTGATGGTCGGCATGCCCGACTACGACACCTACGTCGAGCATATGCAAACCAAACACCCGGACAAGCCGGTGATGGACTACAAGGCGTTCTTCCGGGAACGCCAGGAAGCCCGTTACGGCGGCAAGGGTGGGCCCAAATGCTGCTAACCCGGTAACGCGGGCCAATGCGATACCCCTGTGGGAGCAGGGTTTTCTGTGGGAGCTGGCTTGCCTGCGATAGCATCACCTCGGTCTGACGCAAGCACCGAGTTGTCTGCATCGCAGGCAAGCCAGCTCCCACAGAGGCCTTTGCTCCCACATTTGTTTCTGTGTTTCTTCAAGGAGAATCTCTTTGTCCTCTCCCATCCCCGTCACCATCCTCAGCGGCTTCCTCGGTGCCGGCAAGACCACCTTGCTGCGCCACCTGCTCAAAGCCGAGCACGGCTTGAAAATCGCTGTGATCGAAAACGAATTCAGTGACGCCGGTATCGACACCCAATTGCTGGGCGACGAGCCAGTGCAAGTGATGACCCTGTCCAACGGCTGCGTGTGCTGCACCATCCACACCGACCTGACCAAAGCCCTGTACCTGTTGCTGGAACGCCTGGACAGCGGCGAGATCGCCTTCGACCGGCTGGTGATCGAATGCACCGGCCTGGCCGACCCTGCGCCGGTGGCCCAGACCTTCTTCATCGACGAAGAGCTGCGCGAACGCTATATCCTCGACGGCATCATCACCCTGGTGGATGCGGCCCACGCCGAGCATCATCTGACCCAGACTATTGCCCAGGCCCAGATCGGCTTTGCCGACCGCCTGCTGGTGAGCAAGCGCGACCTGGTAGACGACGCCAGCTTCGACGCCCTCAGCCAGCGCCTCACCCGCATCAACCGTCGTGCGCCAATTCGTGTGGTGGATCACGGCAAGATTGACCTGGCCGAATTGCTGGATGTGCGCGGCTTCAACCTCAATGCCGGCATGAGCCTGCGCCCGGTCAGTGCAGCGCCTTCGGTCGACCGTATTTCCAGCCTGGTGCTGCGCACCGACCAGCCGCTGGATATCGACCGTCTCAGCGAGTTTATGAACGAACTGCTGGAAGACCATGGCAAGCAACTGCTGCGTTACAAGGGCGTATTGAACATTGCCGGAGAAGACCGACGCATGGTGTTCCAGGGCGTGCTGAAGCTGTATGGCTTCGACTGGGATACCGAATGGGCCGAGGGCGAGGCGCGGGAGAGTGTGATCGTGTTTATTGCCGATGAGCTGCCCGAAGACAAGATCCGCCAAGGCTTTGAGCGGGTCTACCAATAAACCCGACTTGAAATGCACTCCAATGTGGGAGCTGGCTTGCCTGCGATAGCGGCGGGTCAATCACTGATGGGCTGACTGCAAAACCGCCATCGCAGGCAAGCCAGCTCCCACACTTGACCCTGTTTCAAATTGAAATCGGCATAAAAAAGCCCACTTGTAGGAGCGAGCTTGCTCGCGAAGAACTCACAGGCAACGCGTGCACCCAAGATGCACGCGTTATCGTTGACGTTTTTCGCGAGCAAGCTCGCTCCTACAGTGGGCTTCTTGGTATTACGCGCCGTATACCGGCAGCTTCTTGCAGATGGCCTTGACCTTCTCACGTACCGCGTCGATCACGGCTTCGTTGTTCAGGTCGGCCAGGATGTCGCAGATCCAGCCCGCCAGTTCCTTGCACTCGGCTTCCTTGAAGCCACGGGTGGTCACTGCCGGGGTGCCGAAGCGCAGGCCGGAGGTGACGAACGGCGAACGTGGGTCGTTCGGCACGGAGTTCTTGTTCACGGTGATGAAGGCTTTGCCCAGGGCAGCGTCAGCATCTTTACCGGAAATGTCCTGCTTGATCAGCGACAGCAGGAACAGATGGTTTTCAGTACCGCCGGACACCACGTCAAAGCCGCGCTCGATGAACACGCTGGCCATGGTCTTGGCGTTCTTGACCACTTGTTGCTGGTAGGTCTTGAACTCAGGCTGCAGTGCTTCCTTGAAGCAGATCGCCTTGGCCGCGATCACGTGCTCCAGCGGGCCGCCTTGGGCGCCCGGGAAAACGGCGGAGTTGAGCTTCTTCTCGATCTCGGCGTTGGCGCGTGCCAGGATCAGGCCGCCACGTGGACCGCGCAGGGTCTTGTGGGTAGTGGTGGTGACCACGTCAGCGTAAGGCACTGGGTTGGGGTAAACGCCCGCAGCTACCAGACCGGCCACGTGGGCCATGTCGACGAACAGGTAGGCACCGACCTTGTCGGCGATTTCACGGAAACGTGGGAAGTCCAGGATCTGCGAGTAGGCAGAGAAACCGGCCACGATCATTTTTGGCTTGTGCTCGACGGCCAGGCGCTCGACTTCATCGTAGTCGATCAGGCCGTTGGCATCGATACCGTACTGAACGGCGTTGTACAGCTTGCCGGAGGACGAAACCGTGGCACCGTGGGTCAGGTGACCGCCATGGGCCAGGCTCATGCCCAGGATGGTGTCGCCGCCTTGCAGCAGGGCCAGGTACACGGCGCTGTTGGCTTGGGAGCCGGCGTGTGGCTGGACGTTGGCGTAATCGGCGCCGAACAGCTCTTTTGCACGATCGATGGCCAACTGCTCAACCACGTCGACGTACTCGCAACCACCGTAGTAGCGCTTGCCTGGGTAGCCTTCGGCGTACTTGTTGGTCAGAACCGAACCTTGAGCCTCCATCACCGCAGGGCTGGTGTAGTTTTCCGAAGCGATCAGCTCAATGTGCTCTTCCTGGCGCACGGCTTCTTGCTCCATGGCGGCGAAGAGATCGGCGTCGTACTTGGCAATAGTCAAATCACGGCTGAACATGGCGGTCCTCAAGGATCGGGGGCAGAAAAGGAGGGCATTCTAACTCAATGGGTTTTAGATGGCATATGAAAGGACATCATGTCGCGGACAAGTGGGGTTCATCTGGGGATGATCGTTCCCACGCTCTGCGTGGGAATGCATCCCGTGACGCTCTGCGTCACATTTAAAAGCGGACGCAGAGCGTCCAGAATTGCGTTCCCACGCGGAGCGTGGGAACGATCAGGGAAGCCCCGGCACAGCTTTTAGTCAAACATGAACAGCGCATCATTACTGAACTGCACTTCAAACCGATTCGCCGGCATTGGCCGCCCGAACAGGTAACCCTGCACCTCATCACAGCCATGCTCACGCAGGAAGTCCAACTGCTCATGGGTTTCCACGCCTTCGGCAATCACCGCCAGGTTCAGGCTGTGGGCCATGGCAATGATAGCCCGGGCAATCTGTGCGTCCTGCTCACCCGAGGGCAGGCCGTCAACGAAGGTGCGGTCGATCTTCAGCACGTCGATGGGGAATTGCTTGAGGTAGTTGAGCGACGAATAGCCGGTGCCAAAGTCATCCACCGCGATGCTCAGGCCCAGGTTTTTCAGGCTGGCGAGGATCTGCAGGGCTTCGTTGACTTCACGCATCAGGATACTTTCGGTCAGTTCCAGCTCCAGGCACGCCGGCGGCAGGCCGGTGTCCTTGAGGATGGTGGCGATGCGCGTGCCCAACTGGCCGTCGGAGAACTGCCGCGCCGAGATGTTCACTGATACTTTCGGCACGCGCACTTTGTTCTGGTGCCAGGTCTTGAGCTGGCGGCAGGCTTCGCCGATCACCCAGTCGCCCACATCCACCACCAGCCCGAGCTCTTCCAGTACCGGGATAAAGTCCCCGGGCGGTACCAGTCCACGGCGCGGGTGGCGCCAGCGCAGCAGGGCTTCGGCGCCGGTCAGGCGTTTGCCGTCTCCGCTGAATTGCGGCTGGTAATAGAGCACGAATTCGTTCTGGTCCAAGGCGTGGCGCAGGTCGCTTTCCAGTTCCAGGCGCTCCAGGGCGCTGGCGTTCATGTCGGCCTGGTAGAACTGGAAGTTGTTCTTGCCGCGCTCTTTAGCGTGATACATCGCCGTGTCGGCGTTTTTCATCAATTGGCTCAGCTCGTTGCCGTCTTGCGGGCTGAGGGCGATGCCGATACTGGCGGTCACGAAGAATTCGCGGCCCTCCAGCACAAAAGGTTTGACCAGGCTGGCGAGGATCTGCTCGGCCACATGGATCGCACGGTTCAGCGCCATATCGCGGCTGACCCGTGGTTGCAGGAGCAAGGTGAATTCGTCGCCGCCCATGCGCGCCACGGTGTCGTCCTCGGCCACACAACCGAGCAGGCGCGTGGCCATTTCCTTGAGCATCCGGTCGCCGGCCGCGTGGCCGAGGGAGTCGTTGATCGGCTTGAAGCGGTCCAGGTCGAGGAACATCAGCACCACCCACGACTTCTGCCGTTCGGCGGACTGCAACGCGGTGTGCAGGCGGTCCTGGAACAGGGTGCGGTTGGGCAGGTGGGTCAGGGCGTCGTAGTAGGCCAGGCGGTGGATGCGCTGCTCACTGGCCTTGCGCTCGCTGATATCGCTGAAGAAACACACGTAGCTGGCCAGGTCGCCTTCGTCGTCGAACACCGCGGTAATGCCGACCCAGGCCGGGTAATGCTCGCCATTGAGACGCTTGAGCCACACCTCGCCTTCCCAGGTGCTGTGCTGGTGCAATTGCTTGAGCACATAACGCAGATGGGCTTCCTGCTGCTCATCGACGGTGAGCATATTGGGCAACTGGTCGAGCACATCGCTCACCGCATAGCCGCTGACCCGGCTGAACGCCTCGTTGGCCTGCACGATATAACCGGCTGGGTCGGTGATCAGGATCGCCGAAGTGGAATGTTCGAACACCGTGGCTGCCATGCGCAGATCTTTTTCGGCGCGTCGTTGCTGGCTGATATCGCGGCCCACGCCGAGGATGCCTTCAAACGCGCCATGTTCATCCCACACCAGCACCAGGCGCAGTTCGATCGGCACTTTGCGCCCGTCGGCGCGCAGGCAGTCGAACAGAAACAGTTGGGTCTGGACTTCATCGCGCAAGGTGTTCAAGGCGTCGGGGTTGCCGAGGGCGCGGCTGACCTGTTCCATCAGGCTGTAAATGCCGGTCAACTGCTGAGGGTTGGCAACGATCGACTGCCAGCCGTTCTTGAACACCCAGTCCACGTCATAGCCCAGGACGGTGTTGACCGAGGGGCTGATGTAGTTGAGGGCCAGTTGGCTGTCGGTGGAGCAGATCACGTCGCTGATGCTTTCGGCCAGCATCCGGTAGCGCTGTTCACTGTCGCGTAGTGATTCACTGGCCTCGATCTGGTCGGTAATGTCCTTGGCCACGCCGATGATCCGGGTGACCACCGTAGAGGTATCGCGGGCCAGCGCCTGTTCGCGGATATCGAAGCGGCGCCACTGGTTATTGCGGTGGCGAAAGCGCAGTTGGCAGTGCAGTTGGGTCGTATAGCCGACCTGGCGTTGCTGTTCGCGCGCGTCATGGTAGTGCTCGGCGTCTTCGGGGTGTAGCAGGATTTCCCAGAAGTACTCACCCATTTGCTGCAGTTCGGCTTTGTTGTAGCCCAGGGTGTGACCCAGGTGATGGTTGCTGAAAATCATGCGCTGGCTGATCACGTCCTGCACATACAGGTGATCGGGCACGGTGCGCACCACATCCGACCAGAAGCTCTCGCGCTCCACCAGCGACAACTCGATCAGCTTGCGGCTGGTGATGTCGCTGATGCTGAGAATCACGGCCTTGACGTCATCCTGCTGCTCCGGCAAACGCATCACCAGCCACAGGTACTGTTCGTTGCCGGCTACGTCGTTGAGCTGGATTTCCAGCTCCAGCTGTTTTTGCCGGGTCAGTACCGCTTCCAGCACTTGATAGCCGATGGACGTGGCATTGCTCGGGCAATCATCGATCAGGCGCTCCCACGCCTCCTCGCAAGACGCGACGTTGAGCAGGCGCACGGCCATCTGGTTGACCTCGGTGACGCGCAACTCCTTGAGCAGTTGCTTGCGCTCGGCGGGGTTGGCCTGCAACCAGGCGTGCAACTGCTCACGGCTTTGCACCTGGGTCTTGTTGCAAAACGCCTTGAGCCCCGACAGGTCCAGCACGCACAACGCGACGCCGGTGCCTTCGAAGATGTCCTGGTAGCGTCGCCGGCCTTCGTTCACCTGGCGTTGGCGACGGCGCATGTTGAGCAGCACGATCACCGGGATCAGCGAAAACGCCAGGCCGAGCAGGCACTTGCCGATAAAGGCCGGCAGCAGTTGTTCCAGCACCGCACTGCGGTCAAACATGCCGCGCAGTTGCCAATCGCTTTTGCTCAACGGCGTGACCAGCACGCTGCGGTTCAATTCTTCCGGCGTGAGGGCGCCGGACCACTGCGCCGGCATGCCGCTGTCACGGCTGACCACACGATGGTTCAGGCTGTTCTCGATCGCCCACATCGGGCGCTGGCCCTGGACATCCTGGCGCGTGAGGTTGGCCAGATAATTGGGCGCCAGGCGCAAGGCCCAGTACACTTTGGAGCCACCGCTGGGTTGGTGCAGCAACAGATAGATGACCGTGCCGTCATTGTCGTTGCTCAGGTAGTAGGACTGGGCGTGACTGCGCTTGACCAGGTCTTCGAGCAGGGCACTGTCTTGGCTGCCTTCGGCAGTATCGCTGATCAGTGCGCCGCTGGGGGCGAGCAGGGCGAAGCTGCGCAGGTCCGGCAGTGAGCGCTGCAACGTGCGCATCAGGGCCTGCTGCTGTTCGGGGTTGCGCGGCGGCTCGACAATCGGCAACAGGTTCAGGGCGATCTGCGCGCTCAGGGCCATGCTCTGGCTGATCTGCTCGGCCAGGTCGGCACTGTAGTCGATGGTGTATTGCTGTTGGTTTTTCTGGTTTTGCTGCAATTGGTCCAGCAGTTGCCAGAACAACAAGGCGAGCAACAGCAGGACAAGCGTCGCCAACGCGCCTTTCAAGGTGCCGTGCAGGGGCGCTCCCGGCGCAATATGAGCGGCGCGCAAGGGCGTGGGCGGCGTGACGTTGGACAAACTGTGATCCTGCGGTTTGGCTGGACTGGCGCGCGACGTGCACTATAAGCCGGACGCCCGAAGGGCGGCTAGCATGCCTTGAGTTGTGGCAAAGTGCCAGTCCTGCCTGGCTGGACTGCCCCAGCGCATTCAGGTAGCTTTGCCGGTTACGCGGGGGCGTTCCAGCCCCAGACATTCAGGCTTTTTTTGCTCGCTGGCATTGATGATAGTCAAAGGCCCGCGCGGCGCATGGCCTGGCACGGGCTTCGTCCGCTTAATTCATCAGTCACTGACGCTAGGTTCACCATGGCTCAATACGTCTTCACCATGCATCGGCTGGGAAAAGTTGTTCCGCCGAAGCGGGAAATCCTGAAAAACATTTCGCTGTCCTTCTTTCCAGGCGCCAAGATCGGCGTGCTCGGCCTCAACGGTTCGGGTAAGTCCACCCTGCTGAAAATCATGGCGGGCGTCGACACCGAGTTCGAAGGCGAAGCCCGCCCGATGCCGGACCTGAACATCGGTTACCTGCCTCAAGAGCCGATCCTGGACCCGACCAAGACCGTGCGCGAAGTGGTCGAAGAAGCCGTCAGCGTGATCAAGGACGCCCAGGCCCGCCTCGATGAGGTGTACGCCGCCTACGCCGAACCGGATGCCGACTTCGACAAGCTGGCCGCCGAACAGGCCAAGCTCGAAGCGATCCTGCAGGCGGGCGATGGCCACAACCTGGAGCGCCAACTGGAAGTCGCCGCCGATGCGCTGCGCCTGCCAGCCTGGGACGCCAAGGTTGAACACCTGTCCGGTGGTGAGAAGCGTCGTGTGGCCCTGTGCCGCCTGCTGCTGTCGGCCCCTGACATGCTGCTGCTCGACGAACCGACCAACCACCTGGACGCCGATTCTGTCGCCTGGCTGGAGCATTTCCTCCACGATTTCCCGGGCACCGTGGTTGCGATCACGCACGACCGTTACTTCCTGGACAACGTCGCCGGCTGGATCCTGGAGCTCGACCGCGGCGCCGGTATCCCTTACGAGGGCAACTACTCCGGTTGGCTGGAAGCCAAGTCCGACCGTCTGGCCGCCGAATCCAAGCAGCAATCGGCCCACGAAAAAGCCATGAAGGAAGAACTGGAGTGGGTGCGCAAAGGCGCCAAGGCCCGCCAGTCCAAATCCAAGGCGCGTCTGCAACGCTTTGAAGAAATGCAGTCGCAGGAATTCCAGAAGCGCAGCGAAACCAACGAGATCTACATCCCGGCTGGTCCGCGCCTGGGTGACAAGGTCATTGAGTTCAAGAACGTGACCAAAGGCTATGGCGACCGCGTGCTGATCGACAACCTGTCGTTCGCCATGCCAAAAGGCGCGATCGTCGGCGTTATCGGCGGTAACGGTGCGGGTAAATCCACACTGTTCCGCATGCTGATGGGCAAGGAAACCCCGGACTCCGGCAGCATCGAGATCGGTGACACCGTGCAGTTGGCCTGTGTGGACCAGAGCCGCGACGACCTCGACGGCAGCAAGACTGTGTTCCAGCAGATCTCCGACGGTTCCGACCAGATCCGCATCGGCAACTATGAAATCCCGTCGCGCACCTACGTCGGCCGTTTCAACTTCAAGGGCGGCGACCAGCAGAAGTTCGTCAAGGACCTGTCCGGTGGTGAGCGCGGTCGCTTGCACCTGGCCCTGACCCTGAAAGAGGGCGGCAACGTCCTGCTGCTCGACGAACCGTCCAACGACCTCGACGTTGAAACCCTGCGTTCCCTGGAAGAAGCCCTGCTGGACTTCCCGGGCGCCGCCATTGTGATCTCTCACGATCGGTGGTTCCTTGACCGCGTCGCGACCCACATCCTGGCGTACGAAGATGACTCCCAAGCGGTGTTCTTCGAAGGTAACTACACCGAGTACGAAGCCGACCGTAAAAAGCGCTTGGGTGAGGCCGCTGCCCAGCCGCACCGCGTACGCCACAAAAAACTGGCCTGATGCTGCAATAGCCGCAACAGCCTGTTGAAAAAATACCCCTCACGCAGGGGTATTTTTTTGCCCGCGTTATGCCGGGAGCGTCGTGGGCGCCAGCGCTGGGCGGCTGCGCAGCAATTCTTCGACCACCCCCATGAACGCCTCGACCAACAATGAGCGTGACGGTGAGCGCGTGAGTATCAGCAGGTGTACCCAGGCTTCGGGGTCTGCCAAGGGGCGGTAGACCACGCCTTTCCTGGCCAGGGTTCGGGTGCACTGGGGCACGAGCGAGACACCTTGGCCTGCCGCCACCAGGGCGATGATCGAGGTGATCTGGCGCCCCGCAGGGCCCGGGCGCAGCGCCAGGCCACGGCGTTGATACAGGTGCTCGATGGAGCCGTTGAGGCCCGAACCGTAATCGCTGGGGAACAGAATCAACGGGTACTCACTGAGCTGGGCGAGGGTGACTTCGCTCTGCTCCGCCAGCGCGTTGTCGCTGCAAAGAGCCGCCACCAGCGGTTCTTGCCCCAACGACAAAGCCTCGACGCCGGTTTGCCCGGCCTCAGGCAGCAGGCGGCTCATGCCGACGTCGATGCGCCCGTCCAGCACGTGCGTGTGCAGGCTGCCGGAAGCGCTCTCCACCAGGGTCAGTTGCACATCGGGAAAACGCTGGGCGAAGGCTTGCAGGGTTTGGCTGAAGAGTTCCGACAACGCGATCGAGCTGGCATAGCCTACGACCAGTTGGCCGGTCGAGCCGGCAGCCAGTTTGGCGGCGATGTCTTGTGCAAGCCTGGCGTGTTCCAGCGCTGCGCGGGCATACGGCAAAAAGTGCTGGCCTTGGGCGGTCAGTGTGACCGTACGACTGGTGCGGTCGAACAGGCGAAAGCCAAGCTCGGTTTCCAGGGCCGAAATCTGCCGCGTCAGGGGCGGCTGGGCAAGGTGCAGACGCTGGGCTGCGCGGCCGAAGTGCAGCTCTTCGGCGACCGTCAGGAAGTACCGTAACTTGCGTAGATCAAGCATTCTGTTTCCTGGGTATTGATCGGTCCGAATTCGGTATTGGTGTTCGCTGCGCTGGGTATTCTATAAACATCCTCGACTATAAGACGAGAGGCCACATGAACCCGCGCATGCATCACGCCCGCTTCGCCGTGTTCCTGTGTGGCTGTGCGGCGTTTCTGAATCTCTATGCGACACAGAGCATCCTGCCTGCGTTTGCCGAAAGCTTCCAGGTGAGTGCCCGGCAGGCAGGGTGGAGCATTACGGTGACCACGCTGGCGGTGGCGGTGACCGCGCCGTTTGTCGGGCGCCTGACCGGCCGTTTCGAGCAGCGCACGGTGATTGCCGTGGCCGCGTTGCTGCTGGCGCTGCCGACGCTGCTGACGGCCTATGTGGACAGTTTTGCCGAGCTGCTGGTGTGGCGTTTTGTCGAAGGGATGTTGATCCCAGTGGTGTTCGCCACCAGCGTGGCTTATATCGGTGATCGCTGGCGTGCGGCCACGGTCACCGAGATCACCAGTTTGTACGTCGCGGGGACGGTGCTCGGTGGGTTTGCCGGGCGCTTTGTCTCGGGTGTCATGACCCAATATGTGGGCTGGCGCGAAGCCTTCGAACTGTTGGCGGTGATCAGCCTGCTGGTCGGCCTGCTGATTGTGTGGCTGTTGCCGGCCAATTCGGTGGCGCGGCCCGGCGTTGCGGCCGTGGGCATGCACGGGGTGCGCCGGCTTCTGCGCAAACCCTTGCTGGCGGCCTATGGCGTCGGTTTCTGCGTGCTGTTCTCCCAAGTCGCAACCTTTACCTATGCCGGGCTGTATCTCAGCCAGGCCCCGTTCAACCTGGGCGCCGCCGCCTTGGGCACTTTGTATGCGGTGTTCCTGCTGGCGCTGGTGGTCATTCCTGTTGCGGGGCGCTTGAGCAAATCGCGACCACAATCGCAGTTACTGACCGGCGCTGTTGCGCTCGGCATCTGTGGCTCGGCGCTGACATTGTTGCCGTCCCTGTGGCTGATCGTGTTGGGGCTGGCCCTGAGTTCGACCGGCGTATTCCTGGCACAGGCATCCGCCAATGCGTATATCGCCACCACGGCAGGCCCGGACAAGTCCGGCGCCGTGGGGCTGTACCTGACCGGCTATTACCTGGGCGGCAGCGCCGGCGCCGTGGTCCCGGCCATGCTTTGGAATCAATGGGGCTGGCCGGGCTGCGTCGCGTTGGTCGCAGGTTTTCAGCTGTTGTCGCTGGCGATTGCCCTGCTGGGCTGGAAACCGGTAAAGCCCCAGGCCCTGATCGCCGGACAGCGCGGCAAACCAGCCTGATTTTTCATCCAATAAAGGACTATGAGAGGTGAACATGACTAACACCGTGATCAAGCGCAGCCAGTTGTTGAAGCTCATCGAACCGGTATTGAACGACATGCCGGCCGGTGCCTTGCGCCACGCGCTATTCGAAGCCTTCTGGGCTCAGGAAGACGCGCTGGTGGATATCGAAGACGCTTTTGCGCGACTCACCTCGCGTCGGCATTCGCCGGCGGTACTGCGCAAGTTCTTCGCCAGTTGGTCCAAGACCAATAATTCGGCGGCCAGTGTGTCCGGCCTGGCCAACCGCATTACATTGCTGGCGCGCTCCGATGAAGGCTCCGCCGCCGCCGCGCAGTTGTACCGCGCCTGCGGCAGCCTGCAACGCATCACCGATGAAGATCTGGGCGCGTTGGGTAATACCTTGCACGCGGACCTGTTCTACACCATGGCCACCGCGCTGTGCGGTGATGACCAGTGGATATTGAAGGACAATTGCCTGCCCTCGGCACAGGCGTTCAAAGACTGGACCGACACCCGCCGCCTGCGTGATCGCGACCTGTTGCAGGGGTTACTGACCACGTTGATCCACGAGGTGTACACCCACGGCGAAGTGGAATTCATCCACCCGCTGTACTCGCAGTGGTTCGTGCGGGACATGGGCGTGCCGCCGGAGAAATCCCGGGCGACGGTGGCCTGGGTCACGGTGCACACCGGCGGTACCGAGAGCAACCATTTCGCCCATGCGGTGGCGGCGGTGAATGAGTTCACCACTGCCATGCAGATTGAAGTGGACCCCGCCACGGCGCGCGACATTTTTGCTCAATACCTGCAGCGTAAAGCCAGTGTGATGAGCGACTGTGCGCAGTTGCTGGGTTAACCCGGCCTTTTTGCCTGAGAGCCTCTGACCCAGATGAACACCCTGAAGCAGACCGCAGCGCCATCGTTGTCGCCGCCGGACCCGGTCAGCGTGCGTCGCCGCGCTCTGGTGGCAGGCTGCGGCGCGCATGCCGTGCATGATGGGCTGACCGATGTGATTTATGTGCTGTTGCCGATCTGGCAAGCGCAGTTCGGCCTCAGCTACGCCCAGATCGGCCTGTTGCGTGGTGCTTACGCGGGCATGATGGCCGGTTTTCAGTTACTGGCCAGCCGGGCTGCCGCGCGCTGGGGGCGTGAACGCTTGCTGGTAGGTGGCACGGCGTTGGCGGGCCTGGCCTACCTGCTGGCCGGCCAGGCCGGTGGGCTGGGCGTGTTGCTGTTGGCGCTGCTGCTGGGCGGGCTCGGCGCGAGTACGCAGCACCCGCTGGCCTCGTCGTTGATCACCGATACGCACGAGGCCGGCGGGGGCGTCAAACAAGCGCTGTCGCAGTACAACTTCAGCGGCGATATCGGCAAGACCCTGATCCCGGGGCTGATCGGCCTGTTGCTGGCGGTCATCAGTTGGCGCGCCAGTGTCACCCTGCTGGGTGTACTCGGGCTGCTGGCGGCAGGCCTGTTGTGGTGGCTGATCCCGGCACGCGCCGAGGCTTCGGCGGCGCCGGTGAAAGCCACCCGTACGGGCGGCGGCGCCGGCTCCGCGAGCGGCCTGCGTGCGCTGATCGTGACCGGCACGCTGGACAGCGCCGTGCGCATGGGTTTCCTCACGTTCCTGCCGTTCTTGCTCAAGGCCAAGGGCGCCGGGCCTGCGGGCATCGGCCTGGCGCTGACCATGCTGTTCGTGGGGGGCGCCTTCGGCAAATTGCTGTGCGGTTACCTCGGTGCGCGCATCGGCATGATGAAAACGGTATGGGCCACGGAGTTCACCACGGCCGTGTTGATCGTCATGGCGGTGTACTTGCCCTACGCCGGCTTGATGGTGATGTTGCCGCTGCTGGGGCTGGCGCTGAACGGCACGTCGTCGGTGCTGTACGGCGCAGTCCCGGACCTGGCAGGGCCGGGCAGGCGCGATCAGGCGTTCGCCGTGTTCTACACCGGCACCATCGGTGGCGGCGCCTTGGCGCCGGTGCTGTTCGGCAGCCTTGGGGATGCCACCGGTGTGCCCATGGCCGTCCTGTTGCTGGCCGCCACCCTGTTGCTGACCTTGCCGCTGTCCTGGCGGGTTCAGCAAGGGTTGGAGGCCCAAGCCCGGTAGGGCGAACGAATTTTTCAGCGTGTTCTGGCAGGTATAACAATGAATAATAGTGAACCCTCTGCCGTGTCATTGCCGTTGTCCCAGCGTGCGCAACGTCTCAGCGCACCCGGCACGTCCAACATGCGCAGTAAAGCCAATGCCTTGAAAGAAGCCGGCGTCAACGTGGTCAACTTTGCCGCGGGCGAATTGTCCTTCGATGCCTGCCCGGTCATGAAAGCCGCCGCGGCCGATGCGCTCGCCACTGCCCGCAACCGCTATACGCCGCCCATCGGCCTGCCCCAGTTACGCCACGCGCTGGCGCAGCAGGTCACTCAGCGCTGCGGGGTGAATTACGCCGCCGATGAAATAGCGGTGACCGCGGGTGCCAAGCAGGCGCTGTATAACGCTGCAATGGTGCTGCTCAATCCGGGGGATGAAGTCATCGTCGCGGTGCCGTACTGGGAAACCTTCCCCACCCAGATCCAACTGGCCGGTGGCGTTCCCGTCTATGTCGACACGGCTGCGGATGACTATCGCCTCACCTGCGCAGCGGTCCAGAAGGCCCTGACCCCGCGTACCCGGATGATTGTGATCAACACCCCGAACAATCCGACGGGCACGGTTTATCAGCGCGAAGAACTGCTGGGTATTGCCCGGCTCGCCTTCGCACACAGGCTTTGGGTAGTGTTCGACGAGTGTTACCGCAAACTGGTGCGCGCGCCCCATGAACATCACAACATCGTGTCGCTGTTTGCGCCGCTCAAACATCAGACGGTACTGGTCGATTCGTTTTCCAAGAGCCACGCGGTCACCGGCTGGCGGGTAGGGTATGCGTGTGCGCCCGCCCCAGTCATCGCCGCCATGCACAACCTGCAAGGGCATACGACGTCCAACCCCAGCAGCCTGTCCCAATATGCCGCGCTCGGCAGCCTGATGGCGGACGTGCCGCACTTTACCCGCCAGGTCAATGCCTTCCTCGACCAGCAATTGCTCGCGGCCTGCACTTGCCTGGGGCATGTCGACGGCATTCGGTGCGCCCCGCCGGAAGGGGCGTTCTATCTGTTTATCGATGTGTCCCGCAAGTTGGGGGGGCGCTACCTGGGCACCGTTATTCGTGACGTCGACCACTTGGCCGATCTGTTATTGACCGAGGCCCATATTGCGGTAGTGCCAGGCTCTGGCTGTGGTGACGGCAACAGCATCCGTATCTCCTACGCCGTTGAGCGTGAAGCGCTGATTGAGGGCCTCACACGCTTCGCTTGTTTCATGTCAGAAATCGTTGCGCATTAACCCCACCTTAAAAGGATATGAGCCGTGGAAAATCTGAGCCGCCAATTTATCGGGTACGTGAACCAGGCGCTGGTGGATGTCGAGGACGGACATCTGGCCCAGGCCCTGCTCAGCGGTTTCAACAGTCAAACCGACGCGCTGGACACGTACTGCGAGACCTATGTCGACATGACCTCCAGTAATTGGAGCGAGTCGTCACTGTGTACGTTCTTCTGTGGCTGGCGTAGCCCGGACGGCGCCGCCCATGCCGTATCGAGCATCATCGTGCGCATCCTCCAGGAGTCGGCATCGTTGACGGATGACGCCCGGTTGAAAATGCTCGAGGCGGCGGCCCATTGTGGGGAGATCATTGTCGAGGACATCGGGCTGGGTGAAATGCATGGGCATCCGCACCATTCCAAGCTGTATTACCGCATGGCTTCGGCCATCTGCGGCTCCGATGAATGGCGCCTGCAAGACAAATTCCTCAACCCGATTACCAAGGAGTTCTCCGGTTGGGTGGGGGAAAAGCGCCCGCTGGCGCCGCTGCTCATCGAAGCGCTGGAAATGATGGCCATGACGGAGTTGTTCAATACTGGCGAATACAACCTGATGACCCCGCTATGGAAACAGTGGTTGCGCGATGTACGGGGCTATAGCGCCGGTGAGGCCAGCCGCGTCGCGAGTTTTCTCAGTGTGCATTGCGGCAGCGTGGAAGCACGCCACTTCAAGCATGCCGCTGAGGCGTTGCGGCTGTATGCCAGCGCCACCGGGCAGGCCGTGGATTACGCGCGTATCGCACGGCTCTCCAGGGAGTACGTGGCCAGGGCCTGCGAACATCTGCAAAAGATGGCGTCGGTGCTCAAGTGCGAACAGCCCGCCTGGGATTGAGGCTGTCCGATAACCCTTGTTGTGCCGCTGATAAGGAGCCTGAACCCTATGATGGATACCGAAGCGCGCCGACGCCCTCTGTCGGCGCTGTTGGATAGCAACCGTTGCCTGCGTGTACTCGAAGCCCATAGCCCGATATCGGCGTTGCTCGCGCAACGCGCCAGGCTGGAGATCAGCCCCGGGCATACGGTGGGGTACGACGCCATCTGGTCGAGTTCGCTGACCGACTCGACCCAGCGCGGGTTACCCGACATCGAAATTCTTTCGCCCAGTAACCGATTGCCGGGGATTCGCGAAATATTCGACGTGTGCTCGCTGCCGCTGATCTTCGATGCCGATACCGGCGGCAAGGCCGAACATTTCGCGATTCATATCAAGATGCTGGAGCGTGCGGGCGTCTCGGCGGTGGTGATCGAAGACAAATGCGGCCTGAAGAAGAACTCACTCTTGGGCATCGAGGTCGACCAGGCGCAGGAGTCCATCGAGGCCTTTTGCGCCAAGCTCCAGGCCGGGTGCACGAGTCGCACCGGCTCAGGGCTGATGATGATTGCCCGGTGTGAAAGCTTGATTCTGAATCGCGGCATGGAAGAGGCGATGGCGCGATGCCTGGCGTATGTCGAGGCGGGGGCGGATGGCATCATGATCCACAGCCGCAAGCAGGATGGCCTGGAAATCCTGGAATTCGCCCGGCAGTTTCGCCTGCAGCGGCCCAGGGTACCGCTGATTTGCGTGCCGACCAGCTATGTTCACCTGAAGTTCGAGGTGCTGGAGCGAGCAGGTTTCAACGCGGTGATTTATGCCAATCACATGTTGCGCAGTGCCTACCTGGCCATGCGCGATACCGCCGTCGGAATCCTCGCCAATGGCAGGACGCTGGAACTGGAGCCACGTTGCCTGGGCATTGACGAGATACTCGACCTGGTGCCGGGCACGCGCTAGCGCCCTGCGCCAGGCTGTGGGCAAATGCTGTGGGAGCGGGCTTGCTCGCGAAAGCGGTGGGTCAGTCGCTGCCTCTGTTACTGCACCACCGCTATCGCAGGCAAGCCAGCTCCCACATTGGATGGAGTACACCGGTCATGTGGGAGCTGGCTTGCCTGCGATGGCGGCCTACCTGTTGGTGCGAAATTCAGAGTGAAATCCCCATTTAAGGGCAGAAAGCGCGGGTTATTTATACTTATTGCACCATTTAATTTCACAAAAGCGACATTTTGCCCTGTCGCGGTGCGAAACGAATTGATAAAGTCCGGCTCATTCTCTGTTTAACAACAATCAATTTGCCGAGACTGTTCATGACCGAATCCGTCGATTCCTTCCTTGCCCGCCTCAAGAAACGCGACCCGGACCAACCGGAATTCCACCAGGCTGTAGAAGAAGTTTTGCGCAGCCTGTGGCCCTTTCTTGAAGCCAACCCGCACTATCTGACCTCGGGCATCCTGGAGCGCATCTGCGAGCCGGAACGCGCGATCACGTTCCGAGTGTCGTGGGTGGATGACCATGGCAAGGTCCAGGTCAATCGCGGTTTCCGTATCCAGATGAACAGCGCCATTGGGCCCTACAAAGGCGGTTTGCGCTTTCACCCCTCAGTCAACCTGGGTGTGCTGAAATTCCTCGCCTTCGAACAGACCTTCAAGAACTCTCTGACCTCGCTGCCCATGGGCGGCGGCAAAGGCGGCTCGGACTTCGACCCCAAGGGCAAGAGCGACGCCGAAGTGATGCGCTTCTGCCAGGCATTCATGAGCGAGCTGTACCGCCATATCGGTGCGGACGTGGACGTACCGGCCGGTGATATCGGCGTGGGCGCACGGGAAATCGGCTTCCTGTTCGGCCAGTACAAACGCCTGAGCAATCAATTCACCTCAGTGCTGACCGGCAAGGGCATGACCTATGGCGGTAGCCTGATCCGCCCTGAAGCCACAGGTTTCGGCTGTGTGTATTTCGCCGAGGAAATGCTCAAGCGCCAAGGCCAGCGCGTCGAAGGCAAGCGTGTGGCGGTGTCCGGCTCCGGTAACGTGGCGCAATACGCGGCGCGCAAGGTCATGGACCTGGGCGGCAAGGTGATTTCCCTGTCGGACTCCGAAGGCACCCTGTACGCCGAAAGCGGCTTGACCGAAGAACAATGGTCGGCGCTGCTGGAGCTGAAAAACGTACAGCGCGGGCGTATCAGTGAACTGGCCACACGTTTCGGCCTGGAGTTCCGCAAAGGCCAGGCGCCTTGGGAACTGGCCTGCGATATCGCGCTGCCCTGCGCCACCCAGAACGAACTTGATGCCGACGCTGCGCGCACCTTGCTGCGCAACGGCTGCCTCTGCGTGGCCGAAGGCGCGAACATGCCGACCACGTTGGAGGCTGTGGATATCTTCATCGACGCGGGCATCCTGTTTGCGCCGGGCAAGGCGTCCAACGCGGGGGGCGTGGCGGTGAGCGGCCTGGAAATGTCGCAAAACGCCATGCGCCTGCTGTGGACCGCCGGGGAAGTGGACAGCAAGCTGCACAACATCATGCAGTCGATCCACCATGCCTGCGTGCATTACGGTGAAGAAAACGGCCGTATCAACTACGTCAAGGGCGCGAACATCGCGGGCTTCGTGAAAGTGGCTGACGCGATGCTGGCCCAGGGTATCGTCTAGGCCTCGGGTTCGATGCGCAGCACTTCGATCAACTGCTCGCCGACGGGGCGCTGCCACAGCACCTCGTCGCCCACCTGGGCGCCCAACAAGGCACGGCCCAGGGGCGAGCCCCAGTTGATCAAGCCTGCGTTGGCATCGGCCTGGTCTTCCCCGACTAACTGGATGCGCTGCTGTTCGTCCTGCTCGTTGGCGAACGTGACCCAACTGCCGATCTGCACCTTGTCGGTGGACGTGGCCGGCGCGACTACCTGGGCGCTCTGCACCCGCTGGTTGAAGTAACGCAGGTCCCGCTCAAGGTCAGCCTGACGCTGTTTATCAGCCTGTTCGCCCTTGGCGGTTTCGTCGCTGTGCTCCCCTTGCAACTGTGCCACCCTGGCCTGCAATTGCGCCAACCCTTGCGCGGTCAGGCGGTTAGGTTGCGCGCTGACCTGACGCTCCACCGGCTGATCAGCCTGGGCCGCCGCGTTATCTTCATTTACAAAAGCTCGGCTCATGGCGTTCTCCTTCCTATGAAGGTTGGGCCACGTTCGCTGCCTGATCGTTCCCACCGGCGCTGATCGTTCCCACGCTCCGCGTGGGAATGCATCCTGTGACGCTCCGCGTCACGACCTCGCGAGCGGACGCGGAGCGTCCAGGGCGGCATTCCCACGCGGAGCGTGGGAACGATCAGCGTGAGCGATAGGCTTTGGCGGCGTCACGATCTTTTTCCTGCTGCCAATCGTGTTCGCGGTCGTCCCTGCGGTTTTCCTCGTAATCGCGCATTTCCTGGCTTTCGCGCATGGCCTTGCACTGACGAAACCCATCTTCCCAACCTTCGGCGTATGGCCGGTCTTTGAGGTAGCGCGGCACATTCTTGCGAAACGCCCCGGTAATCACCCCAGCGGCCTGGCGACCGCTGCTGCAACCGTCGTCGAAGCCATCGGCGAAGGCGGGTGGGTAACCTTTGGCCAGCAATTCCTGATGGGTTGACTGGCAACCCGACAACCCCACCACCGCGCACAGCATGACCGCATACCGCCACATGGCGTACTCCCTGGCCGTTTTACGGCTGATAAGGGAAGTCTAGAAGGGGATTTGTTGGGGCGGTGTGAAAGGCAGGTCAGAAAGTTGTGGGCCGAGTATAAAACCTGTGGGAGCTGGCTTGCCTGCGATGGCGGTGCGTCAGTCACTTGAACCTTGGCTGATATACCGTATATCGCGAGCAAGCCCGCACTCATTAATCAGTAGTGGTACCACTTCAGCTCAAGCATCACTTCATTCACTGGCGTGGACAGGTGGCTGTACTCACGCTGGGCACTCAGGCGCAGGCCCAGGTTGCGCGACAGTTCCCACTGCTGGTTGAGGCTGATGCTGCGCCGCACTTCGCCATTGGTGAAGAAATCACCCTTGGCTTCCAGGCTCAGGTTGCCCAACGGGTTTTTCCACAGCACACCGGTGTTGAAGCCAGCGGCCGGGGAGATGGCTTCGCTGAAGTCGTTGTTGTGCTCCACGCGCACGGTGCCGAGGGCGAAGCCGAGCATGTCGTCGGAGAGTTGCCAGGTGCCGCCCGCGCCGCCGTTGACGTGGGCCACCAGGGTTTCGTCGTCGTGTTTGCCCGGTACGCGTTCCAGGCCGCCGGTGACTTGCCACGACCAGGGTTGCAGCAGCGCATTGCGCGGCGTCAGCGAGCGGATGGTGGCAAGGTCCAGTTGCTGGAGCTGCCAGTGATTGCCCTCGTACTGGCGCAGTTTCATTTGCAGGATTTCGATCTGCGCGCCCAAGGGGAAGCCTTCGGCGTTGTCGTTGAGGTCGTGATAGGCCATGCGCAGGCCATATTCACCGAAGGCTTTGTCGCCGCGGGTGCCGATGCCGGCTTGCCAGGTGCGCGACTCATGGCCATTTTCCGGCAGGCCAGGCGGGGTGATCTTCAGGTCTGGCGCCGGGTTCTGGTTGATCGCACGCAGCAGTTCGAAGCTGCGCTGGGAGCGTGTCGCATCGCGCTCCAGGCCATTGGCGCGGTAGCGGCCCAGGCGGTAAGCAGCATCCACGATCAGTGCCTGGCGCTCGCGGGGCAGTGCTTTGAATGCAGGCTCTTGCAGTTGCTTCTGGTCATCGCTGACTTTCAACACCCACTGCTGCTCATCGCCGTCCAGCGGCTTGGCGCGTTCGAGCAGTTCGCGTTCACGCGAGGGGCGATAGTCGATCTGTTCGACCAGACCTGCGTCCTTTACCGCCTTGACGGTATCGGTAGGGATCGCGGTGAGTGGGAATTGCTCAGTCAAACGCAGGCCAGGGCGGGCCACTTGCAGCAGTTCGAGCAGGCGATAGGAGCAGTTTTCGTCGAAGAAGAAGTAATCGAACTGGATCTGCTTGAGCTCCCACACGTGCTCGACCATACGCTTGGTCTCGACCTCGGTGAGGTTCAGGCGGTATTCCCACAAATCGCGGTTTTCGAGGCTGCGGTATTCCGAGAGTTTCTCCTGATAGGGCACCAGGGCGAACAGGCCGGGATAGCCGCCCATCAGGCCCTTCCAGGCATAGAGGATGCTGTTGTCGGAGCCTTCGATATAGGCGCCGAAGTTGATCGCATAGCTGAGCAGGGCGGTGTTGTTGCTTTGCACGTCGGCCTGGTCGATGCGCAGCAGGGTGTGGCCGAACATCGACGACGGGCTGTTGAGGTAGGCCGCCGGGAAGATCATCACTGCGCTATGGGGCGCGACGTCCTTGAACCACTGGGTGAACTCTTTGCACTCCAGGGCGGGCAGGTCGTTCAGTTGCAACTGCGCTTTGAGCCAGCGGGTACGTGCGGGGTAGACGCACTGGGCGTGCTTTTCACCCAGGCTGGCCGGTGCATACAGCGCATCAACGGTGGCCTTGAGTTCGGCGTCCGGATGGTGTGCGCCATCGGGAGCGATGAAGAATTTCTTGTCGCTGACATAGCTGCGCCAGCCACTGACTTTGCCGGCTTCGTAGTGCCCCAGCGACAGCCAGAATGGATCATTGGCCAGTTGCTGCAAACGTTGATCGTCGAGGTGCGGTGCCGCATGCAGCGGGGCGCAGGCGAAGAGAGCCAGGCAAGCGAGGCGTTTGAGCATGGAGGCTACTTAAGTCGGACGGAAAAAAAGACCCAAGGTGGGCGGG
Source organism: Pseudomonas sp. PA-7-1E (assembly GCF_021605325.1). Lineage (NCBI taxonomy): Bacteria > Pseudomonadati > Pseudomonadota > Gammaproteobacteria > Pseudomonadales > Pseudomonadaceae > Pseudomonas > Pseudomonas sp. PA-7-1E. The sequence continues at coordinate 84,842 of NZ_WKFA01000012.1, read as the reverse complement.
TCGAAAAAATAAAACCCGCGCCTCGAAAGACGCGGGCAGGTCGAGCTTAAGCCTGGGTTGCGTATTTCGCCAGACGGGCATCGCTTTTCAGTACAGCAATGGTGTTGTTGTGCACGTCGTCAGCGGTCACGTCAGCCTTGCTGAAGATCTGCTGGAAGTGCTCGTGGGTCACGGCCGCGAAGTGATCGCGATCTTCCGGCGCAACACCCAGTACCACCGCGTAGGTGGTCAGCGCTTCGCCGTTGCCTTTGGCCATGTCTTCGGACAGCTCGTTCATCATGCCATTCATGGCAATCCAGGACTTGCCGCCGTAGGTCAGGGCGCTGTTGGTGCTGCAACCGTTGGTGCCCGAGGTCATGCCGAAGGTGGCGTTACCCGAAGTACCGTTGGTGGTGGAGGCGAGGAAGTGGGCCGGAGTACCGCGCTGGCCTTCGAACAACATGTTGCCCCAACCGCAGTTCGGGCCACCTGGTGCTTCTGCCATTGCATTGAGGGAGACGACGGTGAAGAGAGTACCAAGAAGGATCCGTTTCATAGCTTTGTTCTCTTTGTGTGCAAACCAATGGACAAGGGTTCAGGTGCTCAACGCACCCTAGGGGCCAGTTATTAGTCCAACCCGCGCAGTTTGGAGTTTAGGCACGTTCCCAGGGTTCCGTGTTTTTTTATAAACATTCAGTGGCGGGCGATTTTTTTGCAGGACGCATGCGATGGCTATGCTTTCCCGAAAGCGCGCCTTGCCAGAGCGCTCAACCGGGAGCCAGAATGCCCCATCTGCCCCGCCTGATGTAAGGAAGCCCGATGCCTGATCCTGTTGCTGCCAGCTTGCGTCTAGCGCCCGAAGCGCTGACTCGCCCTTTCTCCGCTGAACAGTTCAGCTTCTCGACCACCAATGATTTGGAGCCCTTTCGCGGTGTGCTTGGCCAGGAACGTGCGGTTGAAGCCTTGCAGTTCGGCGTGGCCATGCCACGCCCCGGTTACAACGTGTTTGTCATGGGCGAGCCGGGCACCGGCCGCTTTTCGTTCGTCAAACGCTACCTGAAAGCCGAAGGCAAGCGCCTGCAAACCCCGGCGGACTGGGTTTATGTGAATAATTTCGATGAGCCCCGCGAGCCCCGCGCCCTGGAATTGCCAGGTGGCGCCGCCGCGGCGTTTATTGCCGATATCAACGGCCTGGTCGATAACCTGGTCGCCACCTTCCCGGCGGTGTTCGAGCACCCGACTTATCAACAGCGTAAAAGCGCCATCGACCGGGCGTTCAACCAGCGCTACGACAAAGCGCTGGACGTGATCGAGCGCCTGGCCCTGGAAAAAGACGTGGCGCTGTACCGCGACAGCTCCAATATCGCCTTTACGCCGATGCTCGACGGCAAGGCGCTGGACGAAGCGGAGTTTTCGCAACTGCCGGAGGCCGATCGCGAGCGCTTCCACACCGATATCTCCGAGCTGGAAGAACGCCTCAACGAAGAACTGGCCAGCCTGCCGCAGTGGAAGCGCGAGTCCAACAACCAGCTGCGCCAGTTCAACGAAGAAACCATCACCCTGGCCCTGCAGCCTTTGCTGGCGCCATTGTCGGAAAAATACGCAGAAAATGCCGGCGTCTGTGGCTACCTGCAGGCCATGCAGGTGTACCTGCTCAAAACCGTGGTGGAGCAATTGGTGGACGACGCCAAGACCGACGCCCAGGCGCGCAAGCTGCTCGAAGAGCAATACTGCCCGAGCCTGGTGGTGGGCCACTCGGTCAACGGTGGCGCGCCGGTGGTGTTTGAACCGCACCCGACCTACGACAACCTGTTCGGCCGTATCGAATACAGCACCGACCAGGGCGCGCTCTACACCACCTATCGCCAGTTGCGTCCCGGCGCGTTGCACCGCGCCAACGGCGGTTTCCTGATCCTGGAAGCCGAAAAAATGCTCAGCGAGCCCTTTGTGTGGGATGCGCTCAAGCGTTCCCTGCAATCGCGCAAGCTGAAGATGGAATCGCCTTTGGGCGAACTCGGCCGCCTGGCCACCGTGACCCTCAACCCGCAGATGATTCCCTTGCAGGTCAAGGTGATCATCATCGGCTCGCGCCAGTTGTATTACGCCTTGCAAGACGCCGACCCGGACTTCCAGGAGATGTTCCGCGTACTGGTGGACTTCGACGAAGACATCCCCATGGTCGACGAGAGCCTGGAGCAGTTCGCCCAGTTGCTCAAAACCCGTACTTCGGAAGAGGGCATGGCGCCGCTGACCTCGGACGCGGTGGCGCGCCTGGCGACCTACAGCGCACGCCTGGCCGAACATCAGGGGCGCTTGTCTGCGCGTATTGGTGATTTGTTCCAGCTGGTCAGCGAGGCGGATTTCATTCGCCACCTGGCCGGCGACGAAATGACCGATGCCGGGCATATCGAGCGCGCCCTCAAGGCCAAGGCCACGCGCACCGGCCGCGTGTCGGCGCGGATTCTCGACGACATGCTCGCTGGCGTCATCCTCATCGACACCGCAGGCGCCGCCGTGGGCAAGTGCAACGGGTTGACGGTGCTGGAGGTCGGCGACTCGGCCTTCGGCGTACCGGCGCGGATTTCCGCCACGGTGTACCCGGGCGGCAGCGGCATTGTCGACATCGAGCGCGAAGTTAACCTTGGCCAGCCGATTCACTCCAAGGGCGTGATGATCCTCACCGGTTACCTGGGCAGCCGTTATGCTCAGGAGTTTCCGTTGGCGATCTCCGCGAGTATCGCCCTGGAGCAGTCCTACGGTTATGTGGATGGCGACAGTGCTTCCCTGGGCGAGGCGTGCACTTTGATTTCGGCCTTGTCGAAGACGCCGCTCAAGCAGTGCTTTGCCATCACCGGCTCGATCAACCAGTTTGGTGAAGTGCAGGCGGTGGGCGGGGTCAACGAGAAGATCGAAGGCTTCTTCCGCCTTTGCGAAGCCCGCGGGCTGACCGGTGAGCAGGGCGCGATCATCCCTCAGGCCAACGTCGCCACGCTGATGCTCGACGAGAAGGTGTTGCAGGCCGTGCGCGCCGGGCAATTCCATATCTATGCGGTACGCCAGGCCGACGAGGCGCTGAGCCTGCTGGTGGGCGAGGATGCCGGTGAGCCGGACGCCGAGGGGCAGTTCCCGGAAGGCACCGTGAATGCGCGGGTGGTGGAACGCTTGCGGGCGATTGCCGAGATGATCAGTGATGAGGATTTGAAGGAGGCGGAAAAAGAGCTGGCGCAGCAGGCGTTGGCGGAAGCCAAGCCGACCTGATTGCTGTCATCACTCGGTCAAGGTGGGAGCTGGCTTGCCTTAAGGCCAGTCAGTTAAGACTTTTTTGTAGGAGCGAGCTTGCTCGCGAAAAACTTTCAGGCGCCGCGTTCATTCAGCAAACACGCGTTATCGTTGCCGTTTTTCGCGAGCAAGCTCGCTCCTACATAAGGCGATGACCGCTTAAGCCAGCTCCCACACTGGTCCGTGGTGTTTTTGGGAACGGTTAGCGTGCCACAAAATTGACTCCACCCTCAGGGACCAACGCCCGTTGGTCCCTACAACCTTGGTTTGTCGCGTTTTTATTCTATTCTCAGAGTCAGGGATATCCACAGGAGTCGCAGGATAGAAACAGCCTCGCCTTGCGCTGGGGCTGAACACCGATCTACCGAGGGGCGCCGCCATGTCGCGCAACCTTTGCCTTACTCGCCAGTGCCTGGGCCTGGTCACCCGTATCGAATGCTCCATTCGCCCTCTTGCCGGGGATAACGGGATGTGGACGCTATTGTTTGCCGCCGGCATGTCGGGCGAGCAGCCTTCCACTGTCAAATCCCAGGGCCCGTTCCATGGGCCCTTCGTGGCAGAACGCATGCTGGGCACCATCGTTGATAGCCTGACCTTGCACGGCTACGAGCAAATGGACGAGCCGCAGATATGGTGCCTGCACCTGCAGGCCCATCTGCGCCAACTCAATGGCGGCCAGGAGCGACTAGCCCTCTGAGGATCGTTCCCACGCTCCGCGTGGTAACGCCGCCCCGGACGCTCCGCGTCCACCCAGGGCTATTTGCTCTCAGGCCTGTCCAGCTTCACCTCAAAACCGTACTGCACGGTGCTGAGGTCGGTGCGCTGGTAACTTTCCAGCGTGGTCGGCTGGCCGTAGAAGTAATGCACGTCAAACATCGCCGTGCCGTATTCCTCGGCGCGGTGGCTGACACCGAGAATCTCCTTGAGGTAATTGCCGCTGGCATCCTTGGCATAGAAGCGCCAACTGTCGGCGGGGAAGTCCTTCTGGTCGACGATCAGCGCGTTGTCCTTGAGCGACAGGCCCTTGGGCAGCTTGGCTGCGTCAATCGTGGCCTTCTCGATGGTGGCCAGAAACAACGGTACCGAGCCCACCACAAACGCCGGGGTTTCCGGGAACAGGTTGAGGTCGTAGGTGAGCGTGCCGCTTACTGCGTTCAGCTCGAACGCTTCGGTCGGCAGCTCGATAGGCTCGCCCCGTTCGCCCTTGTCATCGGCGGTGAAAAAAGTGATAGGCGCGTCACTGTTGTTGCGTTCGGCACCGACCAGGTCGTCATTGAAGGTGAACGGGTGGTCGAACACGATTTTTGCGGCACTGGCGTCTTCGGTCGATTGGCTGATGGTGACGCTGTTTTTCAGTTGGTCCTCGGTCATCGAGGCATCTTTGAGCCAACTGGCGGCGCCGTCGTCATACACCGTGACCGGCATTGGCAGGGGCTGTACGGTGTTTTGCAGGCTGTTCCTGTCAAAGCGCATCACCGGCAGGTCCAGGTCTTTACGGGTGAGCGTGGCCTTGGAGAAATCCAGCACATTCACCTGCAGGTTATCGATCAGCCCGTTGAAATACACCTTGGCGTAATGGCTGGTCTGCTGGCGCTCGAAGGCTTTTTGCGCGTCGGTGAGCTGTTTATCGAAGGCATCGGACCACGCGGTCTGTTTTTGCATCTCGGCCAGTTGTTTCTCATAGAACGCCACTTGCGCGGCACTCTCGTTGATCGAGCCTGAGCGGGTCAGAAACTGCCCGGTGCTGTCCCGTGCCTGCACCAGCAGTGGGTTGGGTGACGCATCGCCCACTTCGGCGGCCAGGGGCTGGCTGTTGGTCAGTTCGATCTCGGCGTAGTTTTTTTCCAGCGTCAGCAGGTTGAGGGTGATATTGCCGTCGGTGCGTTTATGGCCCACGTCTTGTTTGGTCAGATCAAACGTCAGCACCTTGCCCGGGGTGATCACCTCCACCGCGCCCTTGAGGCTGATGGGTTGTGGCTGGCTCTTGTTTTCCGTCTCGATCCCTTCAATAAACGGGTAGGTCACCGTCAGGTCGTCGGGGTTGGTCAGGTTGGAACTGCTGGGGCTCAGTTGGATGCCGGGGTCGGTTTCTGACCATTCCGGCTGGAAGGGAATGACTTTATTGTTGCTCAGGGTGACCGACTGCCATTCCAGGCCATGGGGGAAGGGGAACTGGTCAGGGGCGTTGAAGTTGAACGGGAAGACCGGCTGCAAATCCGTCAGGTAGTCGGAGTGCGAGGTTTTGCGCAGCACGAACAGGCCATTGATGTAGGTGTCCACCAGCGCTTGGGGCGTAGGGTAATGCTTGAGCAGGGCCAGGCTGTCTTCGCCGTATTCGGCTTCGATGGGCTTGCTGGCGAGCTTGGCGCGCGCACGCTCCAGCAACAGCAGCGAGCCGCCCAGGTCCGCAATGGCATCGCGCAGCTTGGGGTCCTGGATGGTGTCCAGGGACTGTTCGAACTTCGTGGTTTTCTCTTCGAGGGTCGCCTGCTTCTGCTCTTCTTTGGGGGAGCAGCCGCTGGCCATCAGCAACGCCGCGCACAGGCCGAGAGTGGCCAAAGGGGATCGCACATCCATCATCTGAGTTTTCCTGTCCGACATCATCGAGCCGAGTGAATGGCCTCGACACTAGCAGAAAAATTCTCTTACAGATGCCACTTGGGTCAGTTTTCTCGCGGTGACAGGGGCCGGGTGGCGGCTGGTATACTCGGCGCCATTTTTAGCCAAGCTGTGTGAGATTCAATGGAACGCTTTATCGAAAATACAATGTACGCCTCGCGTTGGCTGCTGGCGCCGATCTACCTGGGGCTGTCCTTGGGCCTGCTGGTCCTGGCGTTGAAATTCTTCCAGGAAATCATTCACGTGATTCCCAACATCTTCACCATGTTGGAAGCCGAAGTGATCCTGCTGCTGCTGTCGTTGATCGACATGGCCCTGGTGGGCGGCTTGCTGGTGATGGTGATGATCTCCGGCTACGAGAACTTCGTGTCGCAGCTGGATATCGACGAAAACAAAGAAAAGCTCAACTGGCTGGGCACCATGGACTCTTCGTCGCTGAAGATGAAAGTGGCGGCCTCCATCGTGGCGATTTCCTCCATCCACCTGCTGCGCATCTTCATGGACGCCAAGAACGTCGATCCACAGCACCTGATGTGGTACGTGATCATCCACATGACGTTCGTGGTCTCGGCGTTTGCCATGGGCTACCTGGACAAACTCACCAAGCATTGATACCCCGCGCTGGCCTTACTGCTCCACGAAGTAATAAGGCTGGCGGTTGACCGCTATTTGTTTGATCACCGTAACCTTCTCGTTCAGCCGGTCGGTGTGGTCCGTCAGCGCAACGTTGCCGGGCTTGGCGCTGAGGAAGGCGCGCAGTTCGGCTTCGGTGTTCAGGATCGGCAAGTAGGCCTGCAGGTAGAACACGCTGGCGCCGTCGATGCGCTCGTTGGGTTGGTACATCGCTACCGTCCTGCCTTCGTCTTGCAGGATCTGGATCTGACTCATCACTGGTACGAATGAATGGCGCACATCGGCTTTGGGTGCAAACCAGAACGCCGCGCTCAGGTAGCAGGCGATGGCCAGGCTGAAAACCCCGCCGATGATCTGCCGGTGATAGCGGTACAGCCCCGGCTTATGGTCTTTGGCCCACTCCAGCAGCACCCGCGCATATTCGGCAGCCAGTACAGCCGCGGCTGGCGTCAGCGCCATCAAATACACGGTGCGTTTACTGGAAGCCAGGGTCAGCAGGGTGAACTGCGCCACCAGCCACACACTGAAAAACAGGCGGTAGCGGTTGCGTACCAGGCTTTTGCGGAAGTGCCACAGGCCCAAGTACACCAGGATGTTCCAGGGCAGGAAGGCCTCGGGCAGTTTCGCGAGGTAATAGTAGAAAGGTTCGTAATGCCCGGCCTCGACGAACGAACCACTGAAGCGCCCGACGCTATTGGTCCATAACACCTCACCCACCGCCTGCATCCCACCGCGCTGAAACAGAAACCCCAGCCAGATCAGCAGCGGCACCAACGCCAACAGCGTGAACAGCGCCGGCTTGAGCCAATCGCCCAGCCGCAGGCGTTTATCCATCAGGCTGGTGCTGAACAGGTACACGAAAATCACAATGCCCGGCATCGCCAGGCCCAACACACCCTTGCTCAACGTAGCGATGACCATCCCGGCGGTAAACAACGCCCAGGCCCAAGTACTTGAACCTTCACGATCGGGCCGTACCGCCTGGTAAAACCCCAGCAGGGCAGCGGTGACACCGAGGCTGAGCAACGAGTCCTCACCCACACCCCGCACATTGCCCCAATAACTGGCCATGGTCGCCAGGATCAGCGCAGCGCTGAACGCCAACGTCTGCGGCCGCCCGAACCGCCGCAGCATCCCGTACAACAGCATCACACTGAACAACCCGGCAAACGCCGACGCCAAGCGCACCGCCCCGGTGCTGGCGCCAAACAGGCGAATCGCCCCGGCGTCTAGCCACAGGCTCAGGGGCGGTTTTTCCAGGAAGGGTTCACGAAACAGGCGCGGCACCACCCAGTCATTGTCCAGGTGCATCGCCATGGCGATCCCGGACACCCGGGCTTCGGTAGAGCCTTGCAGCTCGTGGTTGCCGAGGGCGAAGAAGAACAACAGAGCAGCAAGCAAGAGCAGCAGGGGAGCGGGGCGCGTCATGGAGTCTGGCTACCGAGGCATGAGACCGATCGGGCGACCGGTCATGGGTAGTCAGGGAGTATACGAGCGCGATTCTTAACCTTTGGTGAACGGCCGTAGGGTTTTTCTCCGGCGCGTCAGGGCATTTTCAAGCTGGGCACCGCCGCTTTGCCTTGTGCGGTCAGCACCGGCTCCAACTGCTCCCAGGTGAAGGCCAAGTCGTTGTCGCAACCGTCACCATTGGCCGGTGTCGAGAGTTGCAGGCCCTGGGTGTTGAAGCTGAGGTGAAAGTTGGAGTAATCGGTGATCGCGGGGCAGCCCTCGTCGGTGGTGGTTTGCTTGGCCAGCCAAGTGCTGAAGGCGGCCGGCAGCTTCAAATGGCCGGAGTAGGCGTCATGCCATTGCTGATGGCCGCCGAGCCAGGTCCATGGGTCCACACTCTCGCCGGTTTGCAGGTTCCAGGAGTGCAGGCCCCAACTGATGCCCATGGCGCCTTGGCCTGCGGCCCAACGGTAGAACCGCACGGTGAGAAATTGCGATGACCAATAGGCAGGCTCAACCTCGATCTCACTGGTATAGACCGAGCCGTTTCGACCCAGGTATTCACGCCGTTCATAAAAATAGTCGGTTAGATCTTCGTCATTGACGGCCAGGGCGGCGAGTTGCTGGTTGATCTTTTGCACCGCCGGGCCGTCACCTTCCAGCTTGAGCGTGACGCGGGGGCCTTGGGTCTTGAGCTGGTAGGGATGGTTGTGGAAAGTCTTCTTCTCAGTCTTGATTGGCAGCGGCGCAGCTTCCATGGGCGCGTTATAGGCATCGCTACCGCAGCCGTCCGTACCAATGCGGCGCAGGGCCAGTGGCAGCGGCGCACCGCCATCGGTTTTGCTCCAAGCACCAGAAAGAGTATCGCCCTGAGGTTTTTGCAGGGCCCAGAAACCGGTGTTTCCTTCTTCCACCCACGGCGCGTTGTCGTTGGCCTGAGTCAACTGAATAGGGGTACGGATGCGCTGGTAGTAATAACTGCCATGCTCACCATCGGCGCCGTTGAAACAGACGGTGATAGCGGATTTGCCCAAGGTGCCTTGCCAAACCCCGGCCAACTCGGCGGCGGTGGTGAGTAAGGGCATGACGGTGAGGGCGATGACGGCGAAGGGCTTGAGCACGGGTATCTGACTTCCGGTTGTCTGATAAAGGCCGTCAGGGTAATGGGAAGTGTGGGGGGATGCCAGCGGGCGAGATGCGGTGAGGCGTCTCGCCCGTTTGCGTGTTTTAGGGCTGTGGCGTCTGGCTGGTGAATGGTTGGGTGTTCAAGACTCGTTCTACCAGTAGCTCACTCAGAACGATCAATTGTTGGGCGCCCAGCAACTTGTGGCGGTGCGCGCCTTCAAGTTCGAAAGCCAGGTCGGTGGTCATGGCGTTGAGGGAGGCGAGGGTTTCGCTGGCTTGGATTAGCAGGGTTTCGGGGTGGATGTTTTCGGCGAGGGTGAAGAGGGTGGTTGGGGGATTGGGGGTGATCTTTTTCATGGCTGAAACTCCTTGATTGATGGAGTCGCCAGACATCGCTGCTAAACGAAAAGGGTGGCGACCGTACGCGGGTTAGCAGACCAGGAATCAAGGAACCCGGCGCACCCGAAAGTGCCCCACGCACAGCCGCCATGACACGAACCAGCGGATGCTGAAAGCATCGCTCGAACGGATGGTTGCTTTGCAGGCCTTGATATTAACCGAGCTGCTAAACCCGGTCGCTGATTTTGCAGCGACAGGGGAAGGCTAGGCTTGTTGGTTGGAGTGCGCTAGTTCATCAACAGCGCGGTATCTTGCGGGAAAATTCCGAAGCCTGGCCCTGTACCGCTTCTAGACGAGCGACACAATGGAAGCCGTGAAGTTTGAGCTCAGTCCCTGGCTTCCAGGCATGGCTTTTTAACGTGCACCCCTGGATCAGCTTCCAGGTTACCCGCAATTGCGATTTCAGTGGCCTCATCACGTTGGTGTCGCATATCTGGTCGTATAGCCCACCACTCCGGACTCTTAATGACATCGGCGCCGGTGATATCCCTGATCATCTTCACAATGTCGAAGGATCGAAGTCCATCTACGTGTTCGCTAAGACTGCTGGTCGTATTGGCCCACATGGGATCCAGAACGAAATCGATCCCTTTCATCCTGGCCAGCTTTGCAGCAGGTACGAAATCAGCGTCGCCGGCCACCAAAACAATGACGTCAACCAGTCGGTCCATGGCCAGGGTCGTGATATCCATGCCCAGTTTGGTATCTACGCTTTTTTGCTCCACGTTGTAGTGAAAGTCTGTATTGGTGAGCTCGCTCCAAGCCTTTTGGCCATTGAGCAAAGCTTTGAGTGAGTGGGAGTTGAGCCGCCATTCTCCACTTTTGGCTAGCTCGCCGAGCCTGAGCGCTGTTTTCCTGCTGCACCTGAGATTGTCATGAAGGGCACGTCGTAACTGGTAGGGCGGATGGGTATTGAAATTCAAATGTCCTGGCGTTTTGTGGCCTGGTGGTATGAGTGGGAGGCGTACCTGATTGGAGGGCGGCGGACAGTCGTAGTAATAGACTCGGTAGAGTTCCCGGCGGGCGGATCGCTCGTCCTCAATGTGAAGCCTGACCAGCTTCCTGATGATCTGCGCCAAATGTTCCGCGTTCGGCAGCAGGCTGTCCCGGAAATACTTTCGCCCGAAGAACAGCACGCGCTGAAAGAAAAAACCACCATCGATGAGAACGGCTGTTCGCTTCACTCACTTTTCTCCGGGCAAAAAAAAGCTCAGGACTGCTGGGCAGGTTCTAACAATTGCCTGCGCGCTGTACTGAGCTGGTAGATAGTTTTGTTCAGTCGCCGCCTGAGCGTCAAGGACAAGATGGAAGCCATCTTAGAGCTGGGCGCTGCCATTGCTGCGACAGTTGAAGGTTATCTGCGACAGGCGGAGTTGACCAGTTCACCAACAGCGCGACATCTTGCAGGAAAATTCCGAAGCCCGGGCCTGTTGACCTCCCCGCCGTCAGGCTCTGTTAAAAACTCCAGTCCTCAGCCCGAACCAACTGGCAGAACGGCCCGTTGAGCGTGGCATTGTGATGAGCCACGATGGCCTCGGCTTTCATCAGGGGCGTATCAGAACAGGTATGACCGTCGGCGATAAGCACCGCATCAAAGCCAAGATCACGTGCGGCACGGCAGGTGCTGTCGACGCAGTATTGCGTTTTCATCCCAGTGACTACGACGCCGGTGGCGCCGCTGGAGCGCAGATGGTCAGCCAGGTCAGTCATTGCAAAAGCGTTAGGCCGACGCTTTTCGAACACCACTTCCCCACCCAGCAACTTCAGTTCCGGTGCAACCAGCGTAAGCGGGCTGCCCGGCTCGATTGGCGAGCCAGCGGGGCCGATGTGGCGAGCGAGAAAAATCGGCGCACCTGCGCTGCGTGCCTTGTCCATCAGGGTATTGAGGGTTTCCAACAGCTCGTCGCAACGCCAGGGTTTGTTCGGACCGTGGATGAGTCCGACTTGGATATCCAGTATCAACAGGGCGTACATGGGTGCATCTCCTTGCGTGTGAACCAGCGACACAAGGGCATAAAAAAAGGCCCTGTCCATCGCTGGCGGGCCTTTGAAGTGTTCGTTGGTTATTGGCTCACGACACCTCGCACGCTCCGCTTGATGCGGTCGTGGTGGTGGTTGTCGAGGTGAGGCAATGGGTAATCATGGTTTGACACTAGCATCGTGGTTGTGGAATGCCAAGTACAAAAAAGACGTCCTTGGGCGTCTTTTTTGTTGATGCCGGGGGACGTTGAAAAGCTTTCTCATCTTATTAATTTATTTAAAGAATAAGAATCTTAAAAAGTTGAGCCGGAATATTTTGTAAGAAGTTTCCTCATTTTTGGTAGGCTTTTGCCATCAGTCGAGAGGAAATGGAATGCCCGCAGTCATCGTTGAAAACGACACATCGCAATGGCAAGACGAGACCGGTGCTGTCTATCACTTCCCCAAGCGGTACCAAGCCTGGCTTGCTGAAGGAACCGAAGTGATCTATTACAAAGGACGCATCCAGGACAAAACCTTTGCTTCTGCCCGCCTCAGCGCCGATCCGCATTATTTTGGTATGGCACGCATCGGCAAGGTCTACTCAGACCCGAGGAGTGATAAGGGGGACCTTTTTGCTTTGATCGAAAACTTCACTCCGTTTGAAGGCGCTATCCCCTCGAAAATTAACGGAGCGTACCTGGAGACGATCCCCGCTACTCGCGTGAACAACTATTGGCGTGACGGAGTTCGGTCCATTTCCCAACTGGATTACGATGCAATCCTAAGTCATGCGAAGCTCCTGTCTTCCCAGGCTGACCAGGCCATACCAAATATCGACGGCGATCCATTGACCTTTGAGTCTGCCAATGAAGGCAGCAAATCAAGTTACTTTGGAACCCGTTACGAACGCCGGAAAGATCTAAGGTTGAAGGCCATTGCTATCCACGGACTTGACTGCAAGGCATGTGGCTTTGATTTCGAAAAGGCGTACGGCGAGCACGCGAAGGGCTTCATTCACGTTCACCATATAGTGCCGATTTCGGACTTTGGTGGTGAGAAAGCCGTGAATCCTGAGACTGACCTCGTTACCTTGTGCGCCAACTGTCACGCCGTGGTCCACCGCAAGCGGGATATGACGCTGAGCGTTGATGAACTGAGAGGTATGTTGCGCGGGCGATGGGTAATCGAGCCTTAGTTTTCTACTGTGTTCAGCCTACGGTTGTGAGGCTGAACCCTGGATAGTGACATCCTACCGGCGGGCCCATTAGCCGTTACTGTACCCGGCAAGTTGGCTCTCAAGGTATTACGCGGTCTCCTGATCGGAGCAGTATAGGTAGCAGCCTTTCATCCCTCTGGAAAATGGGACTGGAACTGGAAGAAGGAGACGAGGTTTTTTTCCGTATTTACTGGCCTTCAGTCAAAAAGAAGACGTGCATAGCCATCTTTTTTCGTTCATTGGTGGGCCGGGGTAATTTGAACCTGGCTTTTATCTTATTGATTATTATGATTAATAAACGGTTTGTTTTTTATTTGGGATACCAATTGGAATGCCTTTCAGCTGTTGAGGTGTGCTGTTCACGTTTTCTCTTGGAGTGTTGTCTATGACAATCCCGGAAGCTCGTAAGCGTCCGGCGAGCTCATCTGTCAAAGTCCGAGGGAGTAAAAGGCCACCAGACGCAGACTGATCTGTAAGCAATGTGAAAAATTTGCATATTGCATTTGTCGTCCAGGCATTACGCTTGAATGCGTCATTGGTACAGACATCATGGTGATAAGGCAGTTGTGTCCGCTAAAAGCGGGTATACCCATCACCAATGCCAGAATGCTGACGTTATGTTCACTGGATGCTTTGTTGACGTCAGTCAGCGGCTTCAACCTCAGAGGAAACCTCAGTTGCAGCTTCCCTGGCCTTGCTCAGAAGCTTCTCCTGCCTTTTGCTCCTTGCCTCGAGCTTCTTGAACGACTCGAACTCTGACTGAATCAACTCGTAGCATTTATGGGTGGAATAGACTTCATCCAGCACGCGGCTCTGAATCTCAGCATGGTTATCAGCTTCATAGAGCTGCCAAACGCTTTTGCCCGGCTCGAATTTCGTCCCGTACATGTATTTATTCAGAATGTGATTTTTGGACTTTGGATATAAGAGGTTGCTAGGATTGTTGAACGTCCCGATGACGAGCAGGGAAAGGTCTACGACTCGAAAACTGTTTTGGAACGCGAAGGCTTGCTGATTCGAAAGGATATGAAAGCGTTTGAACAGCTCGAACAGAATCGGAACGTCTGAGGAGGTAATTCCGATCCCGCACAAAATTGCGGACACCGCACCATCATGGGCGTTTTTCACCTGGTCACATGCTGTTTTGAGTAAGGCATAGATATGCTCAAGCATCTCCTTCTCTGTCGCATGCTCCCATAGCCAGAAGGATTTGGTCTTCTTAAGGACTTCGGATTTTGCGATGCTGAAGTCCCGCTCGGGGTTAGCCACCAGGAATGAGCCACCGATGAACCTGCAATCCTTGTCCCATGGGTTGTAGCAGAAACCCGATGCTGTGCGCTTCTTCTCAGGAACGTAAAACTCCAAATCGAAGAACACCACTTTGCATTTTCCTGGCCTGAGTCGACCTTTTTGACTTGCCATCCTTGCTTGCCGCCTTCCACGTTGCGCCAGTTACAGAGGGTCGCATCATCGCAATTAACACGAGTAGCGACAAGCTCAGCCGCATGTTCAGTGGGGCAGTTCACTTTGACCGTGCCACGCGAGTGCTGGATTTCAACGCAGATGCTCGATGACGCAACCTGGGAATGCCCTCCGGCGAGCTGTAAAGGTAGCGGAATGAAAGCAGGTTGTAGCTGCGTGACTTCGTTCGTTTTTACCCGAATCCATTTATGGACGAGGTTCGCGTTAAGGCTGTGGTGCTACGCAACGCTGGCAATCGACGCGCCGGGCTGAGCGCACTCTTGGACTACCTGGGCCTTGAAGGATTTGGAATAGGATCGGCGTTGTGGCTGCATAGAAAGACCCGCTTAAAAGGCTAGAAATGGTGTCCACCCAAATTTAAGTGCATACCATGTCTTGGCCTCGCGGGGCTGGATAGATGACTTGGCTGGACGGATACGGAAGCTCCTCAGAAAGTGAGTTTTTTGGTTTTTGGCCGGAGGGGATATGCATTCGTATTCTTGTCAAGAAGGCAGCGGCAACAAAAAACTTTATTTGAGCCGCTTTCTGGAGATTAAGATAAATATCTTCAAAGGGAAGGTTTGAAACTAGGACTCCATGAGTACTATTTTATAGCCAGTGTGCCGGCAATTTGGTCCCGTAACTCTTTTCTACCATCCTCAATGTGGTAATGATCTCGGTATGCCTGGCTTGGTCGGCGGGCTTCCAGTCGTCTCGGTGATCCAGCAGAATCTTCAGCTCTCCAAGATTGTACATTCCCAAGCGGTGGAAATTGCCCCAGTTGGGGATACCGAACAGATTGTATATAGTTACTGTAGCGTCTCGTTCACTGGCAAGCCGCTTATCTCCAGTCACCTTTGCGGCGGCGTCTTCGGCTTCGTCACGGTCTTCGTAAGTGTTGAGAAGTTTCATAGAATTCGGGTGCAATGATAGCTGGGGTGAGGATTCTGCCTGGATATAGGCTGTTATGAACAGGTAAAGGATCAAAGAATACGTCAAAAGTTGGCGCCAGGGCAATGACTTTGATTCTGCCTAGAAAATGCCTAGGGCATGATGAATGGAAAGTTTATGCGGATGGGCAGGGTATTTCTTTTTCTGACTATCCAGAAACAGTTCTTAGATCCAACATGCCAGTCCAAGAAAGTGCACTATTTGGGTGGTCTTAATATTACTTAACATAACTAATCTACTGTAGCTGGATAAAGCGCGCTAAAGGGATCTCAATTTCGAGGCGGCGTCGGCCTGCCGTCAGGACTTGGCGCGATGCGACAATGTCACGGGCTATTTGAGGAAGTAATCACCGTTCTTAGGGAATTTCTGCAAATCACTGGTGACGGGTATTATTTTTTTCCGCACAAGAGTAACAGGTCGATACGAAGTTGGGCATGCACTTTAGTGAATCAGAAAGTAGCGGCCGAGACTTATGGGAAGTCACTCCGGTTTCTACAAGCAAGGTCGAGTTGTCGAAATGACCAATGAAGCGTTCCACTAGTAAAGATGGCACGCTTCATCGAGATCCTCCGTTGTGAGCTTGCTCCCGTTGAGCTAAGAATGCCATGGGAACTATTTGAGCTAGGAGTTATATTTGCTCACGTTTTCCAGTCACGGCCTCTTCTATATGTGTATCAAAGGTATTCCGCCATCAAGCGGAGCACTCTCTTAAACTCGTCGTCTGCACCCCCACCGCCAGTTCGCGTCCCTCCCAAGGTTGCAGTTGTGTTTCTCTTAAATTTGTCGTAGTCGTACCCATAGGTAGCGCGTCCTAGGGGGCCACTCTGGTCAGCAATCCATGTCCTTAAATCGTTCTGAAGATCTGGATTACTTGTCACGTCATATGGCTTTGTCGGATCAGTTGACCTGATGTTTTCAATGTGTTCGGGGTGGGTTTGCAGGAACTGCTGGGCAACACCCACTGCTTGTGTCACATGGCCCCGGGTACCATCAGATTGGCCAATACCCTTTTCAACCACAGCCCACGCCATGTGTGAGTTGGGTGTGTGAGTCTTGATTTCTGCCAAACATTGTTTGTAAAACCATTCCTTAGACTTAAGTGCCATCGTAGTTTTCCTTTAAATTATAAAGCTACGTCAGACGTAGCGCCGAGCATCCGCCCTGATGGGCGGCGAAAAATATTACTTATTTGGAAATATCTCAGCATACCCAATTAAATCGAATGAGTAGCTTCCATCGCTGAGAAATCCGCCTTTGTGTTTTAGATCTCGTTCCAAGGCAGGTTCAATGATATTAGAAAATAGCGTGAGTCGATGCTCTAGTAGTAGTTTCGGCGATGTCGTAGGAGCCTGTAGATACCGTTCGCATTGTCGTTCGACTCCAGGAACCCGTGTACCGTCTAGCTTGACAGCAATAGGTTGGACGACGGTGCGGCGCTCTCCGTTGCCAGCGGACGCATCTGCTATCCACAACGATAGCAGCACAGGTTCGTCCACATCAGCAGTTACTGAAATGCCGATGTCTTCCGGCGGTACGCTGCGCCATCGGCCAAGTGCCTCCTGCATCAACGGGTGATCCAGACCAAGCAGCTCCAGATCCCTCTGACTGGTGGCCGCGTCCCGGTTCAGGGTGAAACGAGTTCGACGGCTTCCGTCAGCAAACACCAAATCGTATGTTTCATCGTCGACCTTGATCAACTGTTGTTGGTTATCTGTCACCGCTACCGACAAGAATCGGACCAGCCTATTCAAGCTTGACGACACGTCCGAGAACGGCTGGTAATCGTCGAGGCTGAAACCATCGAGGTCTTGGAACAAGTCGAATACCACTTGCCGAGCCTCGCGAGAATTTGACAGTGCGGCTTCAAGCTCCACCTGAGTTCGCTTCAGTTCGGGATCCGAGAGCGCCTCTTGGTAAAGCCGGTCATAATTCAGTCGCTCGGAAAGCTGTCCAAGAATCTGGGCGCGCAAGTCTTCAGCGATATTACCTTGGTCATCCACCTTGCCGACCGTGCGCGCAATTTCGACTAGCTTTTCATCAAGTAGTAAGAAAATTCGACCCTCGATGGTGTCCGACAGTACCAAGTTGTATACCTGTGCGGTGTCGCGCTGGCCATAGCGATGAATGCGTCCGATACGCTGCTCCATGTCCATGGGGTTCCACGGTAGATCGAAATTGAATAGGACACGTGCGAACTGCAGATTAATACCTTCTCGCCCCGCCGCTGTGCACACCAAAACGCGAGGGCCATCCTTTTGGCGGAAACGTCGTTCTGCTGCCAGCTTGGTACCGTGGTCGCCACCGCGCAACACTGCCACTCCTTGGCCAGGAAAGGTGTGCTCGATCTCACGGGCAATCAGGTCCACTGTGCCTAGGTAAGTGGCGAAGATTACAATCTTTTCGTTCGGGTTTTGCCGCCATAGATGGCCCAGACCGTCAAGGAGCTTCTGCGCTTTGGTCTCGCGCAGCTGCGGGAAGATGTTCAGCAAGTCGCCAATACGCAAGCGCTCCTCAGGAAGATGCAAATCAATCATTGTGGATGCAGCATCCTCGGCACCCGTGGACAAATACTCGCTACCGTAGGGGTCAGAGGCCATCTCTAATGCCTCTTCGTCCAGTTTCTTCACCAGCCTATACTTGAGATCAGCTAGAACCCGATCAACCTCGCTGCGACCGATGTTGTCATAGGCGAGACCAAAATCTTCGTGGATCAAAGCGCGAGCTTCATCTGTGAGCCTTTCGCGACCCTCAATATCCAGCTCCTTGTCGCGCAGCAACGCCTCGTGCAGCGTCAACATCAGCAGGCGACGTCTGAGCGTGCGACGAACCGCGGAAAAGCTTGATGCCGCGATCTTCTGGAAAATCGCCATTAGAAAGCCCAGAGCACGTCCCTGGTTACCCTGGCGCCGCGCCAGATCAAAGCCGTCCTCCAGATACTCGCGCAGCTTTTCGTAGAACAGCCGCTCTTCCTGATTCATCAGGAAGGACTCGGTGTGCACCCAACGCCGCGCAAACAGCGGTGAGCCATCGGGTTGGCAGGCATCGGCCTTTGTGCGACGGAACATCACCGTGTTGAGCCGATGACGGTGTTCAAGCATATCCTCCGGGCTACCAAACAGCGTAGGATTCAAAAGCTGTGCGAGCATCCAAAACTGGAAGTGATCCCCTTGGTGTGGGGTGGCGGACAACAGCAAGAGATCACGTGCATGGTCCTTCAATGCCTCGGCCAACTTGTAATTCTCGGTCTTGCGTACCTTGCCGCCCATGCGATGTGCAGTCAGGTGGTGTGCTTCGTCGAACACCACCAAGTCCCAGCGTGGGGCATCCAACAGACGTTTGATTCGAGCCGGGCGCTTCAGGGTGTCGATGCTGGCAATCAGTCGATCGTGTTTAGCGAAGGCATTGGTTTTGCGGTCGGTGATATCGCCCTCGGAGCCGAACACTTCAAAATCGAGGTTGAATACCTCGTTCAGTTCTCGATGCCAGTTGTTCACCAAGCCCGCAGGTACGACCATTAGCGCTCGTGTCAACTCGCCACGGCTGGCCAGTTCGCGCAGGATGAGCGCTGCTTCAATCGTTTTTCCCAGCCCTACCTCATCGGCAATCAGATAGCGCCGAGGCGAGGCGGTGGCAATGCGGTGGGTGAGTACTACCTGGTGTGGAAGCAGATCTATGCGAGCTGAAGTAAGCGCCGAGGCGCTTTCCATCACTGGCAGCGCGTGCGCCTCATAGCACAGCCACGCTTTGCGCCCCCGTTCTGCACTACCATCTACGGTGCGCAAGATGCGCTCAGTGCGCGAGAGTTCGCGTCGTAGTGACGCATCTGGTACTCGTCGTTCGCCGACGCCAAAGAACGCGCGCACGTAGCCATCACGTGGGAGATCAAGAACGACTCCTTGGCCATACTCGTGGTGAGTGATGCGCTCACCGGGCTGGAACAAGTCTTCTGTATGCACGCGCCGACCTCAAGTAATCCGCAAATGGAACAGACCCGCAGTTTGAGCCCCTTCGCGCAGTAGTATTTCCTGTGGGTACTCATTGGCTTCCCCCCAGAGGAGGCGGCCAAAGTCAAGCTGTTGACCTCGATTTGGTGCCTCGCATAGCCAGCTCACTGCATCGGTCGAGGCTTGCACCTTGAGACGTCCGTGCTTCTGCGGCAACCAGAATATCAATGCGGCCTCGCCGGCGTATTCATCCTGAAACGAGAGGATGGCACGCTTGATGGTATCTCCTAGCCAGACTTCACCCTGATCCGGGGCTAGTAAGTCAAGGCTACCCTCAAGCCCGGCCACTATCAGTGTCCGGCTATTGTTGCTGGGCAGGTCATCGGGCCAATGGCTTGGCTTACCCGGTGCCTGCGCGGACAATAGAAACTGACGCAAGCTCCATACTTCTTCCGCCTTGCAAACTTGATTGCGCGCTTCCTCATCCCACAACCAACTTGTGCCGCGCCGTTGCCACACTGTATCGAGGACCTGCCTCATTGCGCATACTCCCAATCGTCATCGAACAACGATACCTGCCGTGGTTTGGGTGCTTGGCTACTTTGCCACGTGATGTAGATCGACAGCGCACGTGAAGCAGCATTGCGTGTGATTTGATCTGGGCCATTTTTTTGCAGCCATTCCAACAACGGTTTCAAGGCCACGTGTGCCTTGAAATTCTCATTTTTTAGCGTGTCTGAGGCATTGACTCCGCTGCCGTCTACACAAGCACCGATCAGCACCAATGCCTGGTCAAGGTCGGAAATCAGCTTACGTTTGTGTTTGCCTTGCCAGTCACGGGCGAAATCGAGAGGCGCGGTGCGGGTGAAAACCTTCTTCACTTCGCTGCACCAACCACGCTGCTCAAAGTCATCAGGTGTAGTAATCGTGCCGCGCAAGAATTTCTGTAACTGGTCGCGCTTCATTTCGGTGACCGTACCGAAGGTGCGGAGGAACTGACGGGTCATCGGTTCGGCGTTCACGGGCGGAGGTTCTTTACCCTTATCGGCGTCTTCGTCAATGAGTTGATTGATACCGACCAGCGCGTCCCTAACGGAAATAGTCCGGCCTTCATCCACATAGACCTTGCCATAGTGGCGCGAGAAATATTCCAACGCCTTGCCGCGGCGGATGACCTGGATATCAGCTGCAGGCAGTCCTTCCTTGGCATGGTTCTCCAGCATAGCCTGTAACTGCCGCACGTCAGCCATCACCTCGCGGCGCATGCGTCCCCAGCTCACGGGCTTAGGTTCCTCGGTTCGCTTGCGGCAGACATGAATGATGTCGTACTCGATAGTCTTGGAGCCGAATTCGCCGTCTCCTTTAGTTTCGTCGGAGCGGATCGGATACGTTGCTTCGAGGTAATAGCCGGCGTCGAAAAGTGATTCCAGCACCGCTACCCACGGCTCATCCTCGCTATGGTGAAATGTGAAGGCGAGAATGCCGCCGGGCTTCAAGAGCCGATGCGCCTCACGCCAGCACTGCGTGAGCAATCGCTGGTAGAAACCATCTGGATCTTCCGGCTCGCGGGCGCGGTTGGCCACTGCTTCCAACGACTTGGGGGTGTACTCTGGGCCGAAGATTTCTGGGTACTTATTCTTAAGTGCCAAACGCAGCCAGACGTAGAAAAAATCTGCAAGCTCCGAATAGTGCAACAGCCCGCCAAACGGTGGGTCGGTGATGATTAGGTCAAGGCTACTGCTTTCAAGCTGGGCCAGATCAGTCGACGAGCCCTGATACAGATCCACAGCCTGCACCGGATCCCCCGGCATGACTTTTTCACTCTTGCCGCTCAGTTGGTCAGCCAGTACAGGGTTTTTGCGCTTCAGTGCCTCAATGCTCACCGCCTCCCATGGCTGAACAGCCCATTCGCGGCCTTCGAGAATACCTTCAGTACTGGATGCCCAGTTGCCTCGACCCAATGAGGGAAAGACGCAGTTCTCTACCACCGTCGATTTCGGGTGATAGTTGTTGTTCGCAAACTGGGGTTCTAGCTTGTCGCCTTGGACATTCCACAAAGTGAATAGACTTTGATTACGCAGGTATTGCTGAAACGCACCTAGCACAAACTCCCGTACTGCCCAGTCGTAGTTCCCTACTTCACCGATGGCTTTTAGTAGCTGTGCGTGGACAAGCAACTGGCGAGGGTTGAACATGGTCCACCAGTGGGTGAAGCCGTGATTTGGCACGCCACCTTGCAAGTGGTGGGTCATGAAGCCGTAGGGAAGCTCCGAACGTGGCCAGTATTCTTTCAGATCGGCATCTTTGCGCGCTTCCCATTCAGCAAGCGCAGTGTCGTGCTGCTGTGCTTGCGCTGTGCCGTAGGCTGCGAAAAAGCGTCCATTGTAAGGTTTACCTGACGCACCGCGTTTGGGCGCATAGCCTTGCACTGCATAGGCTGCCATCGGTCCTGTCTTGCCAGTGGCCTTGACGGTGGTCAGTACATCCTGCACCGTGCCGCAGGCTCCACAGGCGTAGTGTGATCTCTTTGGTACGGTGCCGCTTTCCGGAGCGAAACTAATTCCGGTTTCCGGGTCGGTCACTTCTGCCGGCAGGGCGCCGCGCACTTCCAAGAGGCGAATCTTTTTGGCGCGTGCTGCATCCCATCGCGTAGTAGCCGCTACGTCATCCTGCGCAGAGCCACCAAAGGGCTGGCCGTTGGCATCTTGCTTTGCTTCGCCTGCGAGCCACTGCGGATGGACCAGCAGGCTCAGTTCCACCTTCTTATTCTTACCTTTGCCGAGGTTGACCAAGGCCGTGTGGCCGCATTGTGGACAAATCACGCCCTTCTTACGGTCGAGAACGGAATAGGGATATTCGCTTGGTGAGACGTAGAGCAATGCGTCAGGTGCCATGCGAGCGGCATCTTCCTCTACGTCGAACGCTTCACCACACTTACCGCACGAATGTTTCCAGTGCTTGACCGTGAGTGTTTTTACCGCCATCACCGGGCTGGTCATGATCGGAGTACGATGACCGCAACCCGTTACCTGACAAGGCCCGTGTTTGGACCAGAAGGTGTAGATGATCTCTGGTCCTTCATAGCTATAGTTTTTACGCTCTTCACGCGGAATGGCGAGCGGGTCGAAACCGGCTGGCATTACCTTGTCCGTTGGGAGGTGGGTCCACTTGCCTTTTTCACCATCAGGGCCGTCGCAATAGTAGTAAGGCATGATCTGCGGCTTGACCTCTGCCTCAATGTCAGCGAGGAGTTTCTTCACATCACCGAGATCGACGTCAGCCAGTTCTTGCTTGACCACGAACCACGCTACCGGATTGAGGTCGTTGCCGACCATCTGCATACCGAGGCGAGAGCCTTCCACTAGTGTGGTGCCGCCACCCATGAAGATGTCCGCCACCTTCAGGTGCTTGAATGTGCCTTTCTTCTGATGGTTGGCGTAGTAGTTGTCCCACACGAGTCGGGCGGCATGCGATTTGTCTTCCGGAGCCTTCGTTGCCGCCGCTATCAACATAGAGCGGAACACACTGGAGCGACGTCGTGCCCACCACTTCGACATTTGGTAGATCGGCTTGCCTGCATTGCCCTCTATGATCGCTACCTGATTGACAGGCAGGATGGGGAAGTCCACTTCTAGGCAGGTCTTAGGGCGCTTGGGGTCGTTGAAATCGACTGTTTCTAGCGCGACGGCCTTGCCCGCGCCGACTGCCTTAGCAACCTCTTGAGCGAGCAACTGTTTTTTGGTGGCCATTCAAAGCTTCCTTAGTTTTTCTTGCGTGCACGACTGTTCGCGCGTGTTCTCTACGAAGGCTATATGCCTACTTCGATAGTTCTATGAAAGGCGACAGAACTTCCAACAGCGACAAGCCACCATGTGTGAGCGTCGGGTAACCGCCCTGGCTGCGCCATTTTCTTCGACCCAGTGCCAACAGGTGTGGGCCATGCGGACCGTCTATTTGCAATGCGACCGGTGGGACGAAGGGGCCGGGATCACTTCTGCCTACCTTGCTGCGTCCGCTCGAAAATGTTTGTTTTAGATGTGTCGCGACATCACCATCGGCATCTGGGAAGTAGCCGGTGGCGGCGTAGCCGTGGTCGGAAGTGATAATTAAACGTCTCCCGGTGGCTAGGTGTTCGACAAAAGCCCAGAAGTCGTCGCTGGAAAGCTGCTGTGCGGCGTCCTTAGTCAGTAGTTCCAGCCCTTGGCCTGCACCGTAATCATGCAACTTGGCGTCCGGCCAGTGGTGCCAGAACACCCAGTTCTTCGCGCCTGAGGCATTGTCGAGTAAACCTTCACAATCTTTCCAGGGGAGATCAATGCTTTCTGTCTGCGCCGGTTGTAGTTTATGCGCCAAGCCGCCGCCGTTGGCTTGCAATTGACTTCGGCTGGCCAATCCCAGTGCGCGGGCAAACTCGTTTGTTTCACCGGGTAGCTCAGATGCCGTGGCAGTAACTCCATGAATAGTAAAACCGCGCTCTTTAGCTCCCTGCAATAACCACGGAAGCTCACGCAGGCTCAGGGCATCCAGTATTAAGACTGCCCGGGCCGAAAAGGGCTCATCCCACCACCGTGCGAGGCGCTCCGATGTGCGTTCTACGCCACTGATATTGGGCTGCCCGAAGGCCTGCCACAAATCCCATCCGCTGGACGCCAGGAAGAGATCGAGCTCTGCAATTTCGCGCTCGCGCTTTATCACCTCCCCTGGCGCATTGCCCTCAGCTAGTGGCCTGGAGGCAATGTTGATGGTGCGTTCAATGATCAAGCGCCAAGCTTCGGAAGGCGTGCCTTGGGTCAGTTTTTGCAATATACCTGCATCGAGCGGCATCAGTTGTCCTCCTTCTCAAGGCTCAGCTCGAATGTCATGCCATCAGGTAGCTTTTTGAGCAGTTCCTTTAGCTGCGCGCCTGTTGCAGCAGATACTTTTAGCGAGACTTCTGCCAGAGGGGTGGCTGGGCCTATGCCCCAGCCTTCAAGCTTGCCAATCAGGTTGAGAGGCGAAGTGGGCGGATTAGAGAACGGGATGCGTAGCTTAGTGGTGTTCTCTGTGTTGCCACCGAAAATGCCGCCGTTGTCCGTCGGCGCGACGCGCCCGAAACGATTGTCGCCATCGACTGACGAGGGTTGCGATGTACTCGTTCGTCCGCCAAAGATGTCACCGCCATTGTCCCCTACGAGCGGCAGTGGCACAGACGGTGCGCTGCCTCCTGTGGCGGATACTGCCGAGGGCTCCATCAGATACACCTCATCAAGCTGACGTCCGGTAAAGGAGAGCTTAGGCCGCAAACGTCGCCATGCGGTATCTTCATCTTCGCCTGCGTGAGTTTGCAGGTTTTCAAGGTTACGCAGGTTGATGGCAATCTTGCCGCGTGCACACAGGCGGAGGATACGCTCCTTCATCGCTGTTTCACCCAGCCAAGGAATACAGTCTTGTCCTGCTGGACGAGGCTCTTGCAGCTCACGCAGCAATTTTCCTACTGATGCGTTTTCTGAGGAAGCTTCAAGCACGAGGTCTTCAAAATCTTCAGGTACGAAGAGATCGTTGATCAATGTCTCCTCGATGCCTTCAGGGATTTGCGCGCCTTGCTTTTTCAGATGCTCCACACTGAACAAAGACTGCTGCGGGCTTTGGTGGTCGTAGCGGTGCAGGACAGCAAAGCGGTCAAAACGCTTTTTCAGGTTTTCGCGCAGCGTGCTCTCGAATTCCTTATGCAGTTTCTTATACTCGAGGTTTTGGCTACTCCACTCCTGCGCCTTCATCTCGGCGCGTGCGAGGATGAGCAGATCGCGATCCAGAAAGGCATTGGAGGAGCCGGCTCGGGGCATAAGAAAGCGAATGGTGTTGCGACGCTTCTGTAGATGATCCCTGAGCCAGCGGCCTAAAGTCTGTTCGATCTTTTCTGGCTCTTCCGGCAATACCAGAATGGGTAAACGGTCGTCCCATCGTTCAGGCTGTTCAGTTTCACCCAGCGATGTCCAAGGATCGTTCTGCCAAGATTTAGGTAGAGCGATCACGCGGAAGGTCTTGGCTACCTCATCGCTGCCACCGATGACGTAGCACACCTGTTTGGCTAGCTGTGCTTGATCGGAGCCGTCAGTGAACAGCTTGTCGTTCCGGACGCAGGCCATGAGTTTTGCACGCGGGTTTTCCTCTTCTCGGAAGACCAGGCGCGAACCATCCTGGTGGATGTTGAAGCTGTTTTCGAGAATGGTCGCCAGCTCAACCTGAAAGGCATTGCTGTCCACCGGTTTGTCCCTGGTTATATCTACCTGCAGTGTGGCGGGGTCGGCCCCGGCAAGGTTGCCGACGGCAATTGAGCGCAGCCACAACGCACCCACAATTTCTTGCAGGTGTGGCGCCAAGTTGGCGTGGTCGTACACCGCTTCGGTGACCGAGATGATGTTGTGCTGCGCTTTCTCACGCAGACTTCGGTGATGCTCGTTGGATACCGAATCCAGCAGTGCACCAATGCCCGATGCATCATCGTCGAGCCGGAAATCCGCAGCAGTGAGCACCGGAACTGCTTCGCCTTGGCTCTTGTAAAGATTGGCCAAGATGCGAATCATGTCGCGGGTTTCTTGCGCGTCAGTAGCGATAAGAACCTGCTCTTCCAGCAGGCGCAACAGGTGAGGCGCGTATGGCCAAGACTCAGTGAATTCGCGGCGCTTGCGGTCCTGCTCGGCTGGGGGGACGTCGAGCAGACGAAAAGACTCGGCCACGTGCTGAGCGATCAGAGATTCGATGGTTCCATCGGCAATTTGCATGCGATTGTCGAACAGACGGTGCAACAGCATTCGCCGCCGATCCCGCTGAATTCGCTCGGCGTTGCCACCTGCTTTGAAGTCGATAGCGACTGGGTTGACACGGTGCACCTGTTGGTAGGCATCGCTACCCCCGTTGCGCACAGAAATAACCAACACCAGCAGATCAGGGCGTTCCTTGGCGATCTCCGACAGTATTTGGATGAAATTAAACGCCCAATTTTTCCAAGGGTATTGCTTAGTGTTGGTCAGGCCGTCGTACCAGGTCTGGAATTCGTCGAGTAGCAGCATTGTTGGCGTGTGTTCGAGCAGCTCGATGATAAGCTTGTCAGAGGGAATATCGGTTTGGGCTGCGCCCATACCCTCCCACTTGCCTTTGATGAATTCACCACGCGGATGGCGCTCGAACAATAAGTCCCAAAGAAATTTGTAGCGTTGGCGGTGCAGACTCTCGCCAATGACTAACATTCCTTCCCGAAGGGCGATCTTCCCGATGTTGGCATCACCCAGCGCACCGGCCCAAGAATTGAGCCACGCCCTGGTCGATGCCGCGTCGTTAACGGAGTGGTAGAGCGCAGCCATTAAGTGGGACTTACCCAAGCCGCGCTCACCGATTACCACGACGGGGCGCCCCTTATCGGGGCCAACTGCCTCTATACCCTTTAGCAGGTCGTGCGTCGGATAGGTGATCTCCAGAAACTGCTGAGCTGCGATCTGCGTCGCGCCAGTGTTTGAATCGTTAGAGAGCTCAATAGCTGTCCCTCTAAGCCGTTTACCCCGAAATTCATCTCGTAGTATCAGTCCTAGCATTACTTGCGCTCCCCATCATTCATTTGGTCTTTGGCTACGTCATCTCCTTCGCGTCCAGCATCGAGCCCTTCTAAGGACTGCAGCTTGATCCAGCTGTCGATGTCAGCACGCGAAAAACGCCAAGTTCCACCTACTTTGAAAGCAGGGATTTTCTTGGCTGCAGCCAGCCTGTAGATCGTCCGCTCCGTAACCTTCAGGTAGTCGGCGACCTGTTTAATGGTGAGGATCTCGCCTTCACTGCTATTTGTGAGCATGGTGGTTGCCATTCAAGGTCAAACGACGACAGGGTAGTGTAAAATTTTCAAATCTGCGGCAAGAATTGCATGTTTTGCGTAGATTTTTCAAGATATTGACTGACGCACGACGCTAGTGAGGATCAATAGATGCGGCATTGGCGTCCCTGCAACCGGCTGCATGAAAGCGTTCAGGTCGCCAAAGGTTAATTGCTTAAATTAATGAGTGTCAGCTTCAAGAGCCAAACTATCTACGCCGGACATCATGCAAACGTGCAGCGGGACAAGGGTTTTGATCGGACCCTGCGTGCTGCGGCCTGCCAATGAGGTTGCCACACATACCGTTGTCCAAGTCGAATAGGACGCTAGGTCTGATGCGGTGCTTATTGACGCTCATGCTTGTGTTGTCGCGACTTCACATTTACGCTTTGCCCCATCGCGGTCAATCCCGCGATCGGGTGTCGCAACCTGTATCGAAACCAAGGCGCGGTACGTGCCATATCGCACAGTCAGCACTTCAAGTGCTAGCTGCTGCTTTTCTATGGCGCACCGTGCAGGGCAGGCTTCGGCCTGGCCGGGTTCCTTGGTTTCCGGTTTGCGACCCCTGTACGGTGTGCCACCCATTCGTGTCGCAACGGTGAATGGCACTCCTTAATCAAACCAAGGAGATAAGGAAAATGCCCCGTCCCCCTTTCAAGCTCGTGCGCCGCCCCGGCTGTTTGTTTCGTACTTCAAACTATCTCGGAGGATTCCGCGATGTTTGATCTCTCGCTTCTAATCGGCCTACCTAAACCCAACACCATCGATACTGCTTCGCTTACCCCCGAAGATGCCGCAGTTAAATTACGGCAGGCTGCCACGCTTCGGCTTAATGGCGCGCAGAGTATTCTGCTTCATTTTCCGCAGGACGTTGATCTGGCTGTTGAGCTGCTGGATGACGCGGCAGTGCTTTTCGACAAGGCCTTTCGATATTTGACTGGCATACCCGCTCAGCGCGTTCATCAACAGCTCGGTGAGTACGTCTCTGTCCCGTCCGCTGAAGGTTCGCCCGCGATCCAAACCCCCTGGGGCGATGAGTTCGCTCCGACGATCAAGGATGGCGTTCGGTGTGCTGAGACCTGGCTCAAAGGCTCGTCATTACCGTTATGGTGGGCGCTGGCGCAGAACCGAAAACGTCATCGTCCTGGTGACTTTCAGGAGGCGTTCGAGGCCGGTTTTCTGCTGCGTTTGCAGCAGACGCTGCTCAATCTGCGTGAAGCTACTACATCTCGACCAGCCAGTTTCGATGCTTGAGGCTCTAATTGACGCTTGAGACTTTTCTTTTCCCGCCAAACCCTCTGATCAAGCGATCTTTGATCGCGCCGATCGGAGGGTTCACTCGCTTTTTCTCGAAGCTACCTCGTTCCACCCTTCCATTTCATATTTGATTAGCGCCACGTCTTCTTTTATCCGATTAATTTCCCACGATCTCTATCGAGCGCAACGCAGAGTCAGCGTTAGAGCCGAGCTTTCGTAGGGCTATGGGTAGAGATGTGGCGAAACCGGCGACAGCGGCGACAACCCACGCCTGACGTGGCCTGGAACGTGGCGACAAAAGTGGCGACAGTCGCCACTTTTTGGGCGCTTTGGCCGTGACGCTTGACCGCGTTTTCGAGTGGGTATAAAAATTGGCGCACGGATCGCTGTCGTTGACAGCACCTGCCCAGGTAGCCAGAACCTTCAAGGCTACGCCACTTGCGTGGTGGTTCTTCCCCAAGTGCGATTAGCGTCCGGCGGCTCGCACGGTCACTCCCCAAGAGTGATGGATGCCTATTCTACCAATCTGCCCACTGCGGCAGACAATGGACCTACCTCGCTGCTCTGCAGCAACCTCACCTCTCTGCACACTTCGCTGCGCCAGGCTGCGCCCGTCTCTTTCTCCTGGAAAGAGACGGGCGCTCGTAGCACTGCTGCAAGCCACGTCGTACAGGGCATTGCCGCAACTCTCCTCGTGACAACCGGCCTGACAAATCTGATTCGTCGCCATCCGCAACTACACAGGCACCGGTGCCGCAGCCAATGGAAAGGCTGCACCTGACTGACAGTCAGGCATGCCCCAGGTGTCTAGGTCTTTGCCTTCTCCCCCCCATGATCTCCAGGCGCCGAACTCGTCAGCCGGCACAGCCTCCACCCGCCCGCATCTTCGGATGCGTCTAAGGAGGCCAGATTCATGGGTTTATGCCCTTGCTCCCGGTCGTAAGGAGCCGTTCGTTCCGCGTCAGTGAACACCTCACAGGCCGCAGGGGCCTTGATCCCTGATAACACTCAACAGCCGTGGCGGGACTACGTGAGGACAACCAGTAATGAACGAGGAGAGGGCCCATGCAGCAGTTAGATCCGAAGCTTGAACTACCACGACCACCTCGACCGTTGATTGAGTCGAACCCCGTGCCCCAGCCTTATCCGGTGCAGGCACTGGGTGGGATTCTTGGGCCTGCGGTTCAGCGCATGGCCGAGGTCATCGGCGTGCCCCAAGCACTGGCCGCGCAGTCGGTGTTGGCTGCCTCGGCCCTGGCCACTCAAGGTCATGCGGGCTTACAACTCGACGGGAGACATTATCCCCTGTCGTTGTACCTGATCACGGTGGCTGCGTCCGGTGATCGCAAGACCGCGGCAGACCGATCCGCACTGCTGCCAGCGCGCCAATGGGAGCGTGAACAGTGGCAACACTATCGTGAGCAGCTCTTTCGGTACCGTGCCGCACAGCGACAAGCGCAGCGTATCAATCCTGCCGATCCCGCCCCCACAAACAGCGTACCGCTTGAAGCGGAGCCTTCGGCCCCTCGGCTGATCACCACAGATCCGACGATCGAGGCCCTGATCAAGGGGCTCTGCCATGACTTGCCGAGCATGGGGCTGTTCTGTGACGAGGGCGGACAATTCCTCGGCAGCAGCACCATGAGTCGGGACAACCGTTTGAAAGCGGTCACGACCTTGTCGTCACTCTGGGACGGTAGCCCGATTGATCGTGCTCGCTCTATGGCAGGCGAAAGCCTACGAGCCTATGACCGACGCCTGAGCCTGCACCTGATGCTGCAACCGTATTTGGCCATGCAGTTACTCAGTGACCCGTTGCTGCAGGGGCAAGGCATTCTAGGGCGCTGCTTGATGACCTGGCCAACCAGTCTAGCCGGGCAACGTAGCTACCAGGCTGTCGACTTGTCCAAAGACGCCGCCCTCAAGCGCTATCATCACCGCCTTTCGGCTCTGTTTTATCAGCCTTGGTCAGTTTCCGCTGACGGAGCCTTGCAGCTGTCAAAGCTGAGCCTCAGTCCGCTGGCGCGTCGTCGCTGGATTGATTTGCATGATGCTATCGAAGCTCAGCTGGGGGAGTTTGGCGAGCTGGCCAGCGTACGGCCCAGCGGATCAAAGGCAGCCGATAACCTGCTACGCATCGCCGGCGTTCTTGCAGTTGTGGAGGAGAGCAGCGTCGTGGAGGTCGACCATATCCAGCGGGCCTCCGCTTTAGTCGGCTACTACCTCACCGAGATCCAGCGCCTGACTGAGCAGGAGCCGGTGTGTCGAGTTAAGGAAGAGGCGGACCGGCTGCTGCGCTGGCTGCAGGTCAAGGGTTGGAAGCGCTTCAGTATTCGAGAGCTGAATCGCAACGGTCCCCGTTTTGCCCGTAAGAGCAGTCGTCATGCTTCCAGGCTGTTGGTTGAGTTGCTTGATCATCATTGGCTGATTACCGACGGCCACACCTACGAGGTGCGCCATGTTCAATCTTGATGAGGCGCTGCGCAACCATCTGGCTCAGCGCCAAAAAAAGCCAAAAGCGCAGTTTGTCGCCGCGAGTGTCGCCACTTTGTCGCCACGCTCAAAACCAGGCAGGACAAGGGTTGTCGCCGCTGTCGCCAGTGTCGCCACCACCCATAAAGCTATCGCCTCTACGACAGCCATTATTCAATGGTTGAAAGAGGAGGGTGCGCATCTTTACGTCACCGACAACACGCTGTGTTTTCGCCCGACTGATTGGGCTCAGTTCGCGATTGTAAGTGCGCACTGGCGAGCCCTTTTGCATGATCTCGCGGCAGTCGATCAGGAACAGAAAAATGGCTCGGGTCGGTAAGCGAGCGGGGCGCAATTTCGGCTTCGGTCGCCAGCTTAGCTTTGCTGGACCGCAAGCACTGAAAGACCTGTTTGGCGACGGCCATTTTGCTACCGTCAAAGCCCATAGTGATCGCTGGCAGGCGTTCGTGCATTGGTGTCGATCCGATGAAGGACCGAGGGTCAACGACGCGCGCCAGATAGACCGCGAGATCCTCATGCGGTATGCCGTCCACGTGCGGGAGCAGGTTGATCAGGGCAACGTCGGCATTGCCACCGCGCAGAACCGACTGTCCAGCGTGAACCGAACGATGGCCGCGCTGCGCGGTGATCAGTACGTCAAAATCCCCAGTCCGAGCAAGACGCTGGGTTTGCAGCGCTCAAGCGTGCGCGGGGAGGCACCGCAAGGCCAAGATCGTGGTCAGATCGAGTTGATCGCACGCGCACTGTCAGAGCGAGGTCAGCAACGAGTGGGCGCAATTGTGCATCTGGCCCGGGAGACTGGTATGCGCCTGCGTGAATCGATCTTGGCGGACCTGCCCCGACTGCAACGTGAGGCCGGGCGCCTGGGCAAGATCAACATCCAGGACGGCACCAAAGGCGGCCGGTCAGGCGCATCAGCACCGCGTTGGATCGCGGTCACGGATCAAGTCCGTGTTGCCCTCGATATGGCCACGGAGGCTTCACCCAAGGGGAGTCGGAACCTGTTAGCACCTGATGAAAGCTATAAAGATTTCTTACAGGCAGTCGTGCGACCTGCACGAGATCTCCTGCATGAGAATGGATTGAAAGGCTTTCATGAGCTGCGGGCGGCTTACGCCTGTGAGCGCTATGAGCAGATGACCGGCTTTTCTGCACCTGTAAATAGCGTTCGTGTTCATCGCGAAGATCGAGAGCTTGATCTGTGGGCGCGACAGCAGATCAGCCAAGAGTTGGGGCATAACCGCATCGATGTGGTGAGTGCCTACATCGGAGGTCGGCGATGACGTCTGAGTTCGACATAGCGTTGTTTCTGTGCCCCGTGCTCAAAGGTGCGCATGCCACGCGGCAGCGGCACATCAGACAAGCAGAAAGGATGCACGAGGTGATTCGTGAGCGCTGGGGTTGCGCGACTCCCTGGTCCTGGAGGGAAAAACACGTGAGATGGTTTCTGGAGCACTATTTGCGATGCTCAGCTCCAGCTACCATCTACTACTACGAGTTAACAGCGGGGTTGATCCGCCGTAGAAAGGCAAAAGTCGTGGTTGCCTGATAGACCTTTAAGCGTGAGCCCCTGAGTATGGGAATGCGGAGCCTTCCCATACTCAGGGGCTTGGCTGAAGAGGCGCAGACATACCAGAGATCTAGCGACCGTCGTCACTCCTTTCTCCCTGCTACACGACACGGATCGTGGCCGGCGTCGCGTACCTTTGGACCTCAGCGAATCGGTACGACGTTGCGGTCCCTGGTTTGATTGATGGCCGATGCCGACAGGCTGCCGGTGGCCGCCTTCTGGATATGTTCACTCCACCAGGCCATCATCGGACGCCGGCGTTCCATGTAATCCGTCCGGTTGTAGGCGCTCCGAACTTCGTCTTTGTCGACATGCGCCAGTGCGACCTCGATCAGCTCCGGATCCCAGCCATGCTCATTCAGGATAGTGCTCGCCATCGAGCGCAAGCCGTGGCTGACTAGACGGTCCTGAAAGCCCATGCGTTTCAGCGCCATGTTGGCGGTCTGGCTATTCGCATGGGTGCGAGGATTTCTATCTGAGGGGAACACGTACTCTCGGTTACCGCTGAGTTGCTTGAGCGTCTCCAGTAACGAAAGTGCCTGATCGGTAAGAGGGATTGTGTGCGGCCGACGCTTTTTCATGCGCTCTGGCGGAATGGTCCAAATGCGCTTGTCGAAGTCGATATCTGCCCATCGTGTGGTGGCTGCTTCGGCAGGGCGGGTCATCGTGTGCAGTTGCCATTCGATCAGGCAGCGGGTCGTGCGCTTGATGCTGGCGTTCGCGATTTCCATCATGAGCTCGGGAAGCTCCTCAGGTGGTAGCGCAGCCATGTTCTCTTTTTTGGGTTTCTTGAACACCGCCCGAATTCCATTGAGGGGGTTCGCGAATATCAGTCCGGAATTGACCCCGTAGGTCATGATCTCGTTGAGTCGTTGGCTCAATCGCTTCACGGTTTCGAGGCTCCCTTTGGCCTCGATTGGACGAAGGATCTTGATGACCATCGGAGCAGTGATTTGAGAGAGCGGCGTTGTTTTCATGCTTGGGAATACATGAAGCGTCAGCGATCTCCAAATGTCTTCGGAGTAGGCTTTGGTTACGGAGTCTTTCTTCAGCTCGAACCAGGCGGTGGCCACCTTCTCGAATGTGTGTTCGGTCTTCGCCAGCTTGGCTTGCCTGAGTTCATCGCGGTGAGCCTTGGGATCAATGCCTAGCGCCAGTAGTTCGCGTGCTTCTTGAGCTTTCTTTCTGGCGTTCGCCAACGAAAGAGCCGGGTAAGGGCCCAGCGCCATATTGAGGCGATTTTTGATTACCGGCTCGCGGTAGTTGAAATTCCATATCATCGAGCCACTGGCTCTGACCCTGAGCTGCAGGCCGTCGCCGTCAGTGAGAACGAAGTCTTTTCCTGTTGCCTTGACTGCCTTGAGCTGGCGGTCTGAGAGGCGGGTTGCATTAGTAGGCATGAGAGCTACCTCCGACACCGTTTTGGTATCCCAAAAATAGCACCGGTGGGTCCGGGATACCAAATGGGATACCAAAAAGCTTGGAATTCTAAATTCTTCTACGGAAGCCAATGGCCCTTAAACCATTGTTTTTACTGGATTTCAGACACAAAAAAAGACGTCCGTGGACGTCTTTAGATGTTGAAGTGGTGGAGCCGGGGGGATTTGAACCCCCGTCCGCCAGTACTCCGCTGTCGGTACTACATGCGTAGCCGTTTCTATTAAGTTAACCCTCAGCGACCCGAAGGGCAGGGTGCTTTGGGCGAGTTGTGTAAGTTTTAGCCGCTTCGTCCACAACGTACTGCACGGCGATTCTGTTCTATATGACAATCACTTTGGGTTTACAGACATCCCCTGGTGATTGCTGGACCCGAAGGTACCAGAAGCTCAGGGCTAAGGCTGCTTACGCAGCGAGAGCGAATTCCTGGCCGTAGTTTTCGTCATTGGCAACTATAAGAAGTTGCAACAGTGGATTTACGAGTTCTGTTACCAACTCGGCATGCACCTAAAGTTTCGCGACCGGCGTCGAATCCTAAACGGCCCCGTGCTTGTAACTCGTTGTTTCTTAGTGAGTGACAAGCCTGTGCAGTGTACGCCAAAAGCTTGGCGAAGGCCAACCCGAAGGTTGGCCCTCTCGCTTACTGGCCGCCTTTCTCGCTGTTCTGCAGGTCTTGCAGAGCCTTGGAGGTGATTTCGATGCACTTCTTCTCATCACCTGCGGCGTGGGCGGCCTTGGCCTGGGAGACGGCGGTGTCTATTTCGCCACTTTTACCGCTGGTGTCGGTGGCGAGCAGGGCTTTGCCGTTGTTGATTTTGTCCAGGTTGATCTGGCACAGGTCTTTGTCACTGGCGGCGAAAGCGGGGGAGGCGAGCATCGCAGCGGTCATGAACAAGCCAGCAAGAGCGGAACGCTTCATAGGGTGTCTCCTTGCGCAAAAGGGCTCGACGCTGCTGGCGTGCAACCGCTGCCAGCGACATCACGGATGGGCCTCGTTTGTCGAGGCCTATGCAGATGACTGCGCCGGTGCGCCAGGGTTCGGTTTTTTTGCCGGGTCAGTGGGCGCGGGCGCGGGTGACGCGGTCTACCAGGTAGACCAGGCCGTGGTAGTCGATGCCGCCATGCTGGCTCAGGCCGATCTCGCAGGTGCGGCTGGTGGAGATGCCTTCGCTGCAATATTGCACGGCGTCCTTGAGGGAGCGCAGGGCGTGGGCGTTGAGCTCTGGGGTGGTGAAGCCTTTGTCGCCGGCAAAGCCGCAGCAATGAATGCCTTCGGGGATCACCACGGTTTTTGCGCAGCGTCGCGCCAGTTCGATCAGTGCCTGGC
The DNA here is from genome assembly GCF_021605325.1 of Pseudomonas sp. PA-7-1E. Taxonomy (NCBI): domain Bacteria; kingdom Pseudomonadati; phylum Pseudomonadota; class Gammaproteobacteria; order Pseudomonadales; family Pseudomonadaceae; genus Pseudomonas; species Pseudomonas sp. PA-7-1E. The sequence goes on along the minus strand of NZ_WKFA01000012.1, from coordinate 49,901 downwards.
TCTCGCCCAGGTGTTGGGTGCTGCAGGTGACGTGCACGGCGATGGGCGCTTCCTGGGGTGTGAAGTCGAGGCGGTCCATCAGGTGGGTGCGGATAAAGCGCACGGGGTCGTAGAGGTCCAGGCGCGTTTCTCCCAATTCTTGCACCAGGCGCAGGGTGCAGGGGCTGGTGTCGCAGTAGATCGGGTCGAGGCCGCCGCGGCTGGCGTGAAGCAGGGCGCCGATCAGTTCCTGGCGCTTGTGTTCGGCCTGCTCGGCGTAGCCTTTGGAGGCGAAGGGTTGGCCGCAGCAGAGGCTGTCCTGGTTGTCGGGGAAGACTACCTGGTAGCCGGCTTTTTCCAGCAGTTGGCGGGTTTTGTCGTACAGCGACATTTGCTCTTTATCGCCGGCTGCCGGGCCCATGGCGCGAGAGACGCAGGCGGCCAGGTAAACCACGCGCGGGCGCGCGTCCGTCACTGCCGGGCTGAAGCGGATGGCTTTTTCGGGCTGTGGCATGGCGTTGGTCCACTGCGGAATTTGCCCTTTGGACAGCTTGGTCAGCGTGCTCGAGAGCCTAGTCAGCCGTGGAGCACCCAGCAGCATGCGTGCGCCATTGGCGACGTGCAGGGTAAAGCGCGCACCTTGCAGCGCGGTGGCGAAATGGCTGGCGAGCCAGTCGGCGGTTTTCGTACGGTCGGCTTCGCGGCTGCGCAGCTTTTTCACCAGGTCGCCGGTATTGATGCCTACAGGGCAACGTTGCGCGCATAAGCCGGTGGCGGCGCAGGTGTCTATGCCCTGGTAGTGGTAGGCCGCTTCCAGTTCGGAGGTATCGACGCCTGCGCGTTTTTTCGCCTGGATATCGCGCCAGATCACGATGCGCTGGCGCGGGCTCAGGGTCAGGCCTTTTGAAGGGCACACCGGTTCGCAGAACCCGCATTCGATGCACTTATCCACAAGCTCATCGGCGGCGGGCAGGGGCTTGAGGTGTTTGAGGTGGATTTGCGGGTCTTCGCTGAGCACCACATCGGGGTTGAGGATGCCGTTAGGGTCGAGCAGGCGCTTGAGTTGCCACATCAGTTGATAGGCGTCGCTGCCCCATTCCAGTTCAACGAACGGCGCCATATTGCGGCCGGTGCCGTGTTCAGCCTTCAGCGAGCCACCGAACTCCACGGCCACCAGTTGCGCGACGTCGTCCATGAACGCTTGATAGCGTGCGACTTCTTCGCTGCTATTGAAGCCTTGAGTGAACACAAAGTGCAGATTGCCTTCCAGGGCGTGTCCGAAAAGGATGGCTTCGTCGTAGTGATGTTTGTCGAACAGTGAGATCAGGCGGTTCACGCCAATCGCCAGTTGTTCGACCGGGAAGGTCACGTCTTCGATGATCACGGTGGTGCCGGTTTTGCGTACGGCGCCTACGGCGGGGAAGGTGTCTTTGCGGATCGCCCACAGGCGGGCGTTTTCCAGTGGGTCTTCGGTGAAGTCGACTTGTTTCTCCACGGGAAACGCCGCCAGGGACGCCATGATGCGCGTCAGTTGTTCGTGCAGCAGTGATGACGAAGCGGCGCGGGATTCGATCAGCAGTGCGCAGGCGTTTTCCGATAGGTGCTGTACGAAAGCAGGCATGCCCGGTTTGTCCTGCACCGAACGCATGCTGCGTCGGTCCAGCAGTTCAACGGCGGAGACCGGCTGGGTTTTCAGCACGGTGACGGCGTTGCAGCAGGTTTCGACATCCGGGAAGACGATCAGCGCCGAGGCTTTGTTGGGGTGATCGATCACGGTGTCGTAGGTGACCGCACTGATAAACCCCAGGGTGCCCTCGGAGCCGACCAGCAGGTGGCTGAGGATATCCAGCGGGTCATCGAAATCCACCAAGGCATTGAGTGACAGGCCGGTGGTATTTTTCAGGCGGTATTTGTGGCGGATCTTTGCCGCCAGCTCATTATTTGCCCGTGTTTCGCGACCCAACAGGGCCAGGCGTTCAAGCAGTGCGCTATGTGACTGGCGGAAGGCTTGCACGCTGGCGGCATCTTCGGTGTCCAGGCGGCTGCCATCGGCCAGCACCAGACGGATGCCCGCCAGGGTGTGGTAGGTGTTTTGCGCCGTGCCGCAGCACATGCCACTGGCGTTGTTGGCGACGATACCGCCGATCTTGCAAGCATTGATGGACGCAGGGTCCGGGCCGATCTTGCGCCCGAACGGTGCGAGCCAGGCGTTGGCCTGGGCGCCGATCACACCCGGTTGCAGGCGGATCTGGGTGCCTTGCCCGCGAATTTCGCGGTGATTCCAGTTATCACCCAGCACGATCAGCACCGAGTCGCTGATGGCTTGGCCCGAGAGGCTGGTGCCTGCGGCACGGAAGGTCACCGGTACGCGGTCGCGCTGGGCCAGTTGCAGCAGAGTTACCACTTCGTCTTCTGACTCCACGCGAATCACCAACTGTGGGATCAGTCGGTAGAAGCTGGCGTCGGTGCCGAAGGCGAGGGTGGAAAGTGGATCGTCGAAGCGGCGATCTTGCGGGATCAGTTGTGCGACGTCGCTCAAAAAAGCAGCAGGCAGGCTCATCGGTCCTCCAGAAATAGCAGACGCCGGAAGGATGCCCCGGCGTCGATTCTTACCCTATTACGTGCAGGCCTCAGTGCACCAGCATACCGGTGAACCAGTACGCCTGCGCCAAGGTGATCAGCCCGACGATGGTGGCAAAAAACAGGCTGTGCTTAAGGGTAAAGCGGAACAGGTCGGATTCCTTGCCCACCAGGCCGGTGGCGGCGCAGGCCACGGCGATCGATTGCGGCGAGATCATTTTGCCGGTCACGCCACCGCTGGTGTTCGCGGCTACCAGTAGGGTGTCGTTGACGCCGATCTGGTGCGCGGTAGTGGCTTGCAATGAGCTGAACAGGGCGTTGGATGAGGTATCGGAGCCTGTCAGGAAAACCCCCAGCCAGCCAAGGAATGGCGAGAAGAACGGGAAGGCAGCACCCGTGCCGGCCAGAACCAAGGCCATGGTCGAGGACATGCCGGAGTAGTTGGTGACGAAGGCGAACGCCAGCACCATGCCGATGGACAGGATCGGCCAGCGCAGCTCAAAGAAGGTCTCTTTTAAAGTGGTAAGACCAGTTTTGACGTCGATTTTCAAGACCAGCATGGAGACCAGTGCCGAGAAGAAGATCGCAGTGCCGGTGGCCGAAATCGGATCCAGCTTGAAGACGGCCGGGATGGCGGTTGGGTTGGTCACGATGGGCGCGACTTTAACCACCAGTTGATCCAGGTGCGGGATCGCAAAATTGAACACCCAGCCGTACATCGAACCGCCCGCGGCGAACAGGGCCTTGAAGGGTTTGAGGGTCCAGATGGTCACCAGTACGGTGAGGATCAGGAACGGCGACCACGCCTTGAAAATTTGCCCCAGGCTGTAGGGCGAAACCACGGTGTTGCGCGGCAAGCCGAAGCCGCCGGCGCTGGAGGTGACCGCCACGCTGGATGTAGCGCCGGCAATTTGTGCGCCTGCGGTGCGCTTGGGTTGCCAGACTTTCAGGAACAGCGTCAGGGCAATCAGGCTGGCGAGTGCCGAGGTAATGTCCGGCAGTTCCGGGCCAATGAAGTTCGAGGTGAAATATTGGGTGACGGCAAAGCTCAAGCCCGCCACCAAGGCTGCCGGCCAGGTTTCGCGAACGCCGCGCAGGCCGTCCATCATGAACACCAGCCAGAACGGCACGAACAGCGACAGCAGCGGCAGTTGGCGGCCGGTCATGGCGCCAATCTTGAACGCGTCAATACCGGTGACCTGGCCGGCGACGATGATCGGAATGCCCAATGCGCCGAAGGCCACAGGCGCGGTATTGGCGATCAGGCACAGGCCTGCGGCGTACAGCGGGTTGAAACCCAGGCCTACCAGCAGCGCGGCGGTGATCGCCACGGGCGCGCCGAAACCGGCCGCGCCTTCGAGGAAGGCGCCAAAGCAAAAACCGATCAACAACACCTGCAAGCGCTGGTCGTCGGTGATCGACAAAACGGAGCTGCGGATGATTTCGAACTGGCCGCTCTTGACCGTCAATTTGTACAGGAATACAGCCGCGACGATGATCCAGGCGATGGGCCACAGGCCGTAGGCAAAACCATAACCGGCCGCAGCCAGTGCCATGTCTACGGGCATCTGGAAGGCGAAAATGGCGACCAGGATCGACAGGGCCAGGGTGATGCTGCCGGCTACATGGCCTTTGAGGCGGAACACGGCCAGCGCCAGGAAGAAGAATACGATAGGAATGACGGCGGCCAGTGCGGACAGGCCGAGGCTGCCGAGTGGGCTGTAAAGCTGTTGCCAGGTTTGCATATGGGGTGGCCCCTGATTGTTGTTGTTTGGTGAGCTTGGGTAATTGGTAATACCAATTTACAATCTCTGTGGGCTAGATTAAAAGCCTGGGCGGGGGTATGTCAATTTGCCGCCTGCGAAACTTTGGTCGTAGGTCGGGAGGCGGAGTGTTCTGATCGGCGAAATTGAAGGCGTTCTGATAGGTGCTGCCGGCACGTCGATAGGCCAGAATAGGGGCCCCGGCGAGTGGTCGGGATGGCGGAGAGTGAGTTATGGGGTTTGATCAGGTGCGTCAGCGCCGTTTGTCTGACGATATTGTCGAGCAGCTTGAGGGGATGATTCTCGAGGGCACGCTGAAGTCGGGCGAGCGCTTGCCGGCCGAGCGCGCGTTGGCTGAGCGCTTTGGTGTGTCGCGCCCGTCGTTGCGTGAGGCGATTCAGAAACTGGCGGCCAAGGGGTTGCTGGTCAGTCGCCAGGGCGGTGGCAACTATGTGGTGGACTCCCTGGGTTCGACCTTCAGCGATCCGCTGCTGCACTTGTTGGAAAGCAATCCCGAAGCGCAGCGCGATCTGCTGGAGTTTCGCCAGACCCTTGAGGCTTCGTGTGCTTATTACGCGGCGTTACGCGCCACGGAGGTTGACCGTGAACGGCTGACCGCAGCGTTTGAAGCGTTGCAGGATTGCTATGCGCGCGCCGACGAGGTGAGCCGAGTGGAGGAGGGTGCTGCGGATGCAAGGTTTCACTTGGCGATTGCCGAAGCCAGTCATAACGCCGTGTTGCTGCACACCATTCGCGGGCTGTTCGACCTGCTCAAGCGTAACGTGGTGACGAATATTGGTGGCATGTACCAGCAGCGTACCGAGACCCGCGACATGCTGATCAATCAGCATCGGGACTTGTACCTGGCCATCATCGAGGGGCGGGCCGAGCAGGCGCGCGAAGTCTCGACACGGCATCTGTTGTATGTGCAGGAGGTGTTGGAGGAGGTGCGTCAGGAGGTTCAGCGTGTGGCTCGGGCGGAGCGACGCAAAGGGATGTAGCCCGCGTGGGCTACACCGTCACAAGGATTACTCTTCCTTGCCTTTGTTGCGCACGGCGCGATGCAGCTCGCGATTGGAGTCGCGCTCGCGTTCGGTGTCGCGCTTGTCGTATTCCTTCTTGCCCTTGCCCAATGCGATCTCGCATTTGACCAAGTGCTTGCTCCAGTACCAGGACAAGCAGACGCACGCGTAACCTTTTTGCTGCACGGCTGCGGCGAGCTTTTCGAGTTCGCGGGCATTGAGCAACAGCTTGCGCGTACGCACCGGGTCGGCAATCACGTGGGTGCTCGCGGTGGTCAACGGGGTGATATGACTGCCAAGCAGCCATGCCTCGCCATCCTTGAGCAGCACATAACTGTCGACCAGCTGCAGTTTGCTGGCACGCAGACTTTTTACTTCCCAGCCGGCCAGGACCAGACCAGCCTCGAACCGATGTTCGATGAAGTAATCGTGTCGCGCTTTTTTATTTTGCGCGATGGTCCCTGTGGGGTGTTTCTTTTGTTTAGCCATAGGGGCGGCATTATAGGGAGTTGCGAGCGTGTCGGCTACGGTCAACCTGTGTGCTTGAGCGAGTTGGACGAATCCCGGACAATGCGGGCAGTTCTTTGGTTTTTTTCTCTCGCGGATTGGGCTGTTCTTTCGCGATGTTTGCCTTAAGCAGTGGAAGTAACGCTCACATGACGACGCATATTCAACGTTCGGCCCTGTTGCCCTATCCGGCCCAGGCGCTCTATGACCTGGTCAACGACGTGGCGCGTTACCCAGAGTTTCTGCCTTGGTGCTCGACAGCCGAGGTTCTGGAGAGCAGTGACGAGCACATGGTTGCCAGTGTGGGGGTGGCCAAGGGCGGCCTCAGCCAGCATTTTGTGACGCGCAATGTGCTGGTGCCGGGCCAGTCCATCGAAATGAACCTGCAGGAAGGACCGTTCACCCAGCTACATGGCGTGTGGGTGTTCAAGGCGCTGACGGACAAGGCCTGCAAGATCAGCCTGGATCTTTCGTTTGATTATGCCGGGCCGATTGTTCGTGCGACTTTAGGGCCTTTGTTCAATCAGGCAGCCAATACTCTGGTGGACGCGTTCTGTCAGCGCGCCAAGCAACTGCATGGTTGAGATTGAGGTGGTGTTCGCCGCTGAGGATCGCCAGGTGTTGCTGGGGGTAAAGGTGGCTGAAGGCACTAGTTTGCGCGAAGCGGTGCGAGCGTCGGGAATGGCGGCCCATTTTCCTGATGTTGATCTGGTTGATTGCCCGGTGGGTATCTTTGGCAAGGTTGTCGCGGATGCCGGGACGCGTTTCGTACAAGCGGGCGACCGTATTGAGGTCTACCGGCCTTTGCTGGCCGACCCTAAAGAGGTGCGCAGGTTGCGCGCGGCCAAGGCGGCATTGGCCAGGCAAACGAACTCTTGAGCTTGCCAAATGGCAGCCTAGCTATCTGGAGCGCCGCGATCCAACTGTGGGAGCTGGCTTGCCTGCGATGACGCCCTGATAGCCGGCGCATATCTACCTGATGCCCACGATCCAAATGTGGAAGGGGGCGGTCCCGATAACGGATATGTACTCGATCTGATCCAGGATCCTGGTCGACTGTCAGATCGCTCGCAGGCAAGCCAGCTCCCACAGGTTCACGTCGCACCAAGGTTATGTAGATGCCTATGTAAATGGCAGGCAACAAAAAGCCCGGCATGCCGGGCTTTTTATCGAGCGCAAAATTATTGCGGGCTGGTGTCCAGAGGCTGAGGCGTCGGGACGGGCACGGTTTCCACGTTGTCGATGTCTTTCTGGATGGTGTCCAGCAACGAACCTGGCTTGGCCGGTACCTCGGATTTCGGTTTTTCGGCTTCTTGCGCAGGTGCGGTCACGTTGGTGCCGCTGTCCTTGCCCAGCAAGGCTTCATCGCGGCTTACGCCGGGCATGAAGTCACCGGACAGGCTCACGAGCTGGTCATTGCCATTGAAGATGACACTGACGCGCTCCTGCTGGCGTTCACCGCCACCCGGCTGCAGGCTGTAGAGATAATCCCAGCGATCGGCATGGAAAGTGTCGGTCAGCAGGGGATTACCCATGATAAACCGTACTTGCCGTCGGGTCATTCCCGGGCGTAACTGGTCTATCATGTCCTGCGTGACGACATTGCCCTGCTGGATGTCGATTTTGTAAACCCCGGGGAATGAACAACCGGCGAGTGCGAGCAGTCCCACAAAGGTGAAACTGGTTAGCAAGAGCTTGGTGTTTTGCATCGGTGGGCGACTTCCACTATCTTGGCTGGGACAACGTAAACGCCGATCATACCCGTATTAAGAGAAGCTGCGAAGCAGCATCCGCGAGAAAGCTAACCATGGTTGAAAATAGCGAACTACGCAAAGCCGGTCTCAAAGTGACTCTGCCACGAGTCAAGATTCTACAAATGCTCGATTCTGCTGAGCAGCGCCACATGAGTGCCGAAGATGTTTACAAGGCGCTGATGGAGTCTAATGAGGACGTCGGCCTGGCCACGGTCTACCGTGTACTGACCCAGTTTGAAGCCGCAGGGCTGGTGGTTCGTCATAATTTCGACGGCGGTCATGCGGTGTTTGAATTGGCTGACGGTGGTCATCATGACCACATGGTTGACTTGGATACCAATGAGGTTATCGAGTTCACCAGCCCTGAAATCGAAGCGCTGCAGCACAAGATTGCTGAGGAGCACGGGTTCGATTTGGTCGACCACAATCTCGTGTTGTACATCCGTAAGAAAAAGTAAAAATCGACGCAGTTTTGCTTTGCGAAACGATTGAAGGCGACCCTCGGGTCGCCTTCGTGCTTTCTATAGAGTGGAAAATGTCGCTTCAAGCCTTCGCGGCCACCACCATTTTTTTCGCGTGAGCCAAGGACTCCTTGGTCAAGTCGATACCGCCGAGCATCCGCGCCACTTCTTCCACCCGTTCCGACTTATTCAGCTTGGAGACGGCGGTGTGTGTCGCGTCGCTACCGCGCACCTTATGCACAAACAGGTGCTGATGCCCTTGGGCTGCCACTTGCGGCAAGTGGGTCACCGTAAGCACCTGGCCGCGATCCCCCAGGCGACGCAGCAATTGGCCAACAATTTCTGCGGTCGGCCCGCCAATGCCCACATCCACTTCATCGAATACCAATGTGGGTACCCGTGAGGTCTGGGCGGTAATCACTTGGATCGCCAGGCTGATGCGCGAGAGTTCGCCGCCGGAGGCCACTTTGGCCAGGGCCTTGAGCGGTTGCCCGGGGTTGGCACTCACCAGCAGTTCGACGTGCTCCAGCCCATGGGGCTGCAATTCTTGAGTGGCGTTGGGATGCAACTCGATGGTGAAGCGCCCGCCTGGCATGCCCAGGCGTTGGATTTCCAGCTCAACGGCGCTTGCCAGGCTAGTAGCTGCCTGCTGGCGCAGAGCGCTCAGCTCCCGGGCCTTTTCCTGATAATGACGGGCAAACGAAGCGAGCTCCTCGCCCAGTCGTTCGATGGATTCGTCGTTCGCGTTGAGTGTTTCGATTTCATCCAGCAGTTTCTGCTGCATGGTTGCGACTTCAGTCGGCTGGATTCGATGCTTGCGAGCCAGGGTATAAATAGTGTCCAGGCGTTCTTCTATTTCCTGCAGGCGAGCTGGGTCAGCGTCGAAGTGGTCCAGGAAGCGATTGAGTTCGCCCACGGCCTCTTCAACCTGGATCTGCGCGCTGGTCAACAGGGTGGTCGCTTCGCTCAGTGAACCGGAAGCATTGTTCACACTGGACAGGCGGTTGAGGCTGGCGGTCAGTGCATTAAGGACATTGCCGGAGTCGCTCTCACTACATTGCTCGACGACCTGGCGGCAGATACCCAGCAGGGTCTCGGCGTTGGTCAGGTTCTTGTGTTCCTGCTCAAGTTGCTCAAGCTCTGTCTCACCCAGGCCCAGACTCTCGAGCTCTTCCAGTTGATAGCTGAGCAACTGGTGGCGGGCGCGTTGTTCGTCGCCGGAGTTGGAGAGGCGTTCCAGTTCCTGGCGTGTCTGGCGCCAGCGTTGGGCGGCCAGTTGAACTTGCCGGGAAAGATCGGTGGCGCCGGCGTACTCATCGAGCAGGCGACGGTGGGTATCGGTTTTCAACAGGGATTGGTGTTCGTGCTGACTGTGAATATCGATCAGCAATTCGCCCAGGGCTTTCAAGTCGCCCAGTGGGCAAGGCGTGCCGTTGATATAGCCGCGCGAGCGGCCCTCGGCGGTGATCACCCGGCGCAGAATGCAGGGGCCTTCATTATTAAGGTCGCGCTCGGCCAGCCATGCCTCGGCTTCGGGGATGTCCGCCAGGTCGAAAGTGGCCAGGATGTCGGCCTTGTCGGAGCCAGGGCGTACCACGCCACTGTCGGCGCGGTCGCCAAGCGTCAGGCCGAGGGCGTCGAGCATGATCGACTTGCCGGCGCCGGTTTCGCCTGTGATTACGCTCATCCCGCGATCCAGTTCAAGATCCAGATGTTCAACGATGGCGTAGTTATGTACAGACAGGTGCACGAGCATGACGGCCGCTCCCAGGCTTTAGGTCTGGTTATTTATACAGTGTTTTGTTCGGGCCTGACAATCCTGGCGCTTAGCTCGATTTGCTTGAGTCGTTAATTTTTTTAGCGCGATGTGGAATGAGCGAGAAGGAAATGATCCAGGTCAATCGAAAGACTTTTGGTAACGCCTGCGCCCTTGAACCTGAAAATTGTGGCCCCATATACCGGAGCAGAAGCGCGAGTTGAGTTCGCGCATGATTTTGAAAGGAGAAATCTATGGCTGACGAACAGACGCAGGATACGCAAACTCCAGACGCCAATTCGGCTGCCGGTGATGAACTGGCGACTCGTGTGCAAGTGCTCGAAGAGCAATTGGCCGCTGCGCAGGATCAATCGTTGCGTGTTGCCGCCGATCTGCAGAACGTCCGCCGCCGTGCCGAGCAGGATGTAGAGAAGGCTCACAAGTTCGCGCTGGAAAAATTCGCCGGTGACCTGCTGCCGATCATCGACAGCCTGGAGCGTGGTCTTGAGTTGTCCAACCCGGACGATGAAAACATCCGCCCAATGCGTGAAGGCATCGAGCTGACCCTGAAAATGTTCCAGGACACCCTGAAGCGTTATCAGTTGGAAGCGATCGATCCGCAAGCCGGCGAGCCGTTCAATGCTGAACATCACCAAGCCATGGCCATGCAGGAAAGCCATGACCTGGAACCCAATAGCGTCATCAAGGTGTTCCAGAAGGGCTACCAGCTCAACGGTCGCCTGATGCGTCCGGCAATGGTGGTGGTGAGCAAGGCTCCTTCACCCGTTGCACCTTCTATTGATGAGCAGGCTTGAAATTCGCCGCAAGGCCCCCATCTATAAGTCAAGCGTTTAAGTGCTACCGCAGTTAGCCAAAACTGCTGCGGCAACCAAATTCAAGTTTCGGGAGAGTAAATCATGGGCAAAATTATCGGTATCGACCTGGGGACCACCAACTCCTGCGTCTCCGTGCTGGAAAACGGCGTTGCAAAAGTTATTGAAAACGCCGAAGGCGCACGTACCACTCCGTCGATCATCGCTTACGCCAACGACGGTGAAATCCTCGTCGGTCAATCGGCCAAGCGTCAGGCGGTGACCAACCCGCATAACACCCTGTACGCGGTAAAACGTCTGATCGGTCGTAAGTTCGACGAAGAAGTCGTACAGAAAGACATCAAGATGGTGCCTTACAAAATCGCCAAGGCCGACAACGGTGACGCCTGGGTTGAAGTGAACGGCCAGAAAATGTCGCCGCCGCAAATCTCGGCTGAAATCTTGAAAAAGATGAAGAAGACCGCCGAAGACTACCTCGGTGAAGCAGTGACTGAAGCGGTGATCACCGTTCCTGCCTACTTCAACGACAGCCAGCGTCAGGCCACCAAAGACGCCGGCCGCATCGCGGGCCTGGATGTAAAACGTATCATCAACGAACCAACCGCAGCCGCGCTGGCTTACGGTATGGACAAGGCCAAGGGCGACCACACCGTGATCGTTTACGACCTGGGTGGCGGTACGTTCGACGTCTCCGTGATCGAGATCGCAGAAGTTGACGGCGAGCACCAGTTCGAAGTGTTGGCCACCAACGGTGACACCTTCCTGGGTGGTGAAGACTTTGACATTCGTCTGATCGACTACCTCGTTGACGAATTCAAGAAAGAAAGCGGCATGAACCTCAAGGGCGACCCGCTGGCCATGCAGCGCCTGAAAGAAGCCGCTGAAAAAGCCAAGATCGAACTGTCTTCCGCTCAGTCGACTGACGTGAACCTGCCGTACATCACTGCAGACGCTACCGGTCCTAAGCACTTGAACGTGAAGATCTCGCGTTCCAAGCTCGAAGCACTGGTTGAAGACCTGGTTCAGCGCACCATCGAGCCTTGCCGCATCGCGCTGAAAGACTCCGGTATCGACGTTGGCTCGATCAACGACGTGATCCTGGTGGGCGGTCAGACCCGTATGCCACTGGTTCAGAAGCTGGTCACCGAGTTCTTCGGCAAAGAAGCCCGTAAAGACGTGAACCCGGACGAAGCCGTTGCCATGGGTGCTGCCATCCAGGGTGCCGTACTGGCCGGTGATGTGAAAGACGTGCTGCTGCTGGACGTAAGCCCGCTGACCCTGGGTATCGAAACCATGGGTGGCGTGATGACTGCGCTGATCGAGAAAAACACCACGATTCCTACCAAGAAATCCCAGGTGTTCTCGACTGCCGATGACAACCAGGGCGCCGTGACTATCCACGTGCTGCAGGGCGAGCGTAAGCAAGCCGCACAGAACAAGTCCCTGGGCAAGTTCGACCTGGCTGAGATTCCACCAGCACCACGTGGCGTGCCACAAATCGAAGTGACCTTCGACATCGACGCCAACGGCATCCTGCACGTCGGCGCGAAAGACAAGGCCACCGGCAAAGAGCAGAAGATCACCATCAAGGCCAACTCCGGCCTGTCTGATGAAGAAATTCAACAGATGATCCGTGATGCTGAAACCAATGCTGAAGCCGACAAGAAGTTCGAAGAGTTGGCAGGCGCCCGTAACCAGGGTGACGCGCTGGTTCACTCGACTCGCAAAATGATTGCTGATGCTGGCGACAAAGTGACCGACGAAGAGAAAACTGCAATCGAAGCGGCAGTGGTTGCCCTGGAAGCCGCTATTAAAGGCGACGACAAGGCTGCCATCGAAGCCAAGGTTGAGGAACTGTCGAAAGTCTCCGCGCCAGTTGCTCAGAAAATGTACGCCGAGCAAGGCCAGCCGGCTGACGGCGCTGCGCAACAAGCAGAGCCTGAAGCCAAGCACGACGATGTTGTCGATGCCGAGTTCGAAGAAGTTAAAGACAACAAGTAAGTTGTCGCCCGGTTGACCGCGCACAAGCGGTGACTGGTAGGATGTCGCCGCGCGGGAGCTTGCTCCCGCGTTGGCGTGTCTGGGGTATGCGAATTTTTACAGCATGCGACAACGCTCGGATGCTGGCGGTGTGAACGGGAATGCTCCTGCTTTCCGAATGACAGTCACCGCGTTTTTGGCCGGCTCCCTGGCTAAAAGCAGTAATGACCAGGATCGTTGAATTGACGTGAGTTGGGTCCGGGCCTGTATTGGGGCTCAACGAGTTTGGCAGGGTTCAGGAGGGCCAGGTCGAACGTCCTTAAGAGTGCAAAGACTTATGGCAAAGCGTGACTATTACGAAGTATTGGGTGTGGAGCGTGGCGCCAGCGAGGCGGACCTGAAGAAGGCCTACCGTCGCCTGGCGATGAAACACCACCCGGACCGTAATCCGGATAACAAAGAATCCGAAGAGATGTTCAAAGAGGCCAACGAGGCCTACGAATGCCTGTGTGATCCCAATAAGCGTGCGGCTTACGACCAGTATGGCCATGCTGGCGTCGACCCGAGCATGGGCGGCGGCGGTGCCGGTTTTGGTGGTCAGAACTTCTCCGATATTTTCGGCGACGTATTCAGCGACTTCTTCGGCGGCGGCCGGGGCGGCCAGCGTGGCGGCCCTCAGCGCGGCAGTGACTTGCGTTACACCCTGGAGCTGAACCTGGAAGAAGCCGTGCGCGGCACCAGCGTCAATATCCGTGTGCCGACGCTGGTCAACTGCAAGCCGTGCGACGGCTCGGGTGCGAAGAAAGGCTCTTCGCCGATCACTTGCCCGACCTGCGGCGGTATCGGGCAGGTGCGCATGCAGCAGGGCTTCTTCTCGGTGCAGCAAACCTGCCCGCGTTGCCATGGCCAGGGCAAGATCATTTCCGATCCGTGCGATTCCTGCCACGGCGAAGGCCGCGTTGAAGAGTACAAGACGCTGTCGGTGAAGGTACCGGCGGGTGTGGATACCGGTGATCGTATTCGCCTGTCGGGCGAAGGCGAGGCGGGTGCCCAGGGCGGCCCTACGGGCGACCTGTACGTGGTGATCAATGTGCGCGAGCACTCGATCTTCCAGCGTGACGGCAAGCACTTGTTCTGCGAAGTGCCGATCAGCTTTGTTGATGCGGCCCTGGGTGGCGAGTTGGAGATTCCGACGCTGGATGGTCGGGTCAAACTCAAGATTCCCGAGGGGACTCAAACCGGCAAGCAGTTCCGCATTCGTGGCAAGGGCGTTGCGCCCGTGCGCGGTGGCGGTGCTGGCGACCTGATGTGCCGTGTGGCGGTGGAAACTCCGGTGAACCTGAATCGTCGTCAGCGTGAACTGCTGGAAGAGTTCCGCAGCTCGCTGGAAGGCGATGACTCGCACTCGCCGAAGACTACGGGCTTCTTCGACGGTGTAAAACGCTTCTTCGGCGACCTGTAAGGATCTGAATATGCGACGTATAGCCGTAATGGGCGCTGCCGGGCGCATGGGCAAGACGCTGGTCGAGGCGGTGCAGCAACGCTCGCCGGCCTCCGGGCTGACGGCGGCGATTGTTCGCCCAGGCAGTACGTTGATCGGCGCGGACGCAGGTGAGTTGGCCTCGTTGGGTCGCATCGGTGTTTCGTTGTCTGGCAACCTCGAGCAGGTGGCGGACGAATTCGACGTGCTGATCGACTTCACCCTGCCGGAAGTGATGCTGAAAAATCTGGCCTTCTGCCGTAAGGCGGGCAAGGCCATGGTGATTGGTACCACCGGTTTGAGTGCCGAGCAGAAACAGTTGCTAGTGGAGGCGGGCAAGGATATTCCGATCGTCTTCGCCGCCAATTTCAGCGTGGGCGTAAACCTGTCGCTGAAATTGCTGGACCTGGCGGCGCGCGTGCTGGGTGATGAAGCGGATATCGAGATTATCGAGACCCACCATCGTCACAAGATCGACGCTCCGTCGGGCACTGCGTTGCGCATGGGTGAAGCTATTGCCGATGCGCTGGGCCGCGATTTGTCGAAAGTGGCGGTATACGGGCGTGAAGGCCACACCGGTGAGCGCGCACGCGACACCATCGGTTTTGCAACCGTGCGCGGTGGTGATGTGGTTGGCGATCACACCGTGCTGTTCGCCACCGAAGGCGAGCGCCTGGAGATCACGCACAAAGCCTCCAGCCGCATGACTTTCGCCAAGGGCGCGGTGCGTGCTGCGCTTTGGTTGGACGGCCGCGAGCCGGGCCTGTACGACATGCGTGACGTGCTGGACCTGCACTAAGCAGTAGCTAAAACGGGGGCTCAGGATTATCCTGTGGCCCCGTTTTTACCCGCTAGGCGACGTCCTGTCGCATTCCCCTGCCTTTAAGGCTCATTAGCGGTGGACCAAAAAAGCCTTTTTCTGTAAGCTACAGCTTTAGTGTGTCCACTAAAAGCGCGCAGAATAATTCAGTGAAGAAGCGGGGTGACGTGTCCATACGTCACTCCGCTTTTTTACAACCTGCGATCGCCCTTTCAGGCTTTATTTACGGGAGGTCTTCTTGACTAAGCCAGCCATACTCGCCCTTGCTGATGGCAGCATTTTTCGCGGCGAAGCCATTGGAGCCGACGGTCAGACCGTTGGAGAGGTGGTGTTTAACACTGCCATGACCGGCTATCAGGAAATCCTTACCGATCCTTCCTACGCCCAACAGATCGTTACCCTGACCTATCCGCACATCGGCAACACCGGCACTACGCCGGAAGATGTCGAGTCTGATCGTGTCTGGTCGGCGGGCCTGGTGATTCGTGACCTGCCACTGGTTGCGAGCAACTGGCGTAACACGATGTCGCTGTCCGATTACCTGAAAGCCAACAACGTTGTGGCGATCGCCGGTATCGATACGCGCCGCCTCACGCGCATCCTGCGTGAAAAAGGCTCGCAGAACGGCTGCATCATGGTCGGTGACAATATCTCCGAAGAGGCGGCGATTGCCGCGGCGCAAGGTTTCCCTGGCCTGAAGGGCATGGACCTGGCGAAAGTCGTCAGCGTCAAAGAGAAGTACGAGTGGCGTTCCACTGTGTGGGATCTGAAGACCGACAGCCACGCGACTATCGAGGCTGCCGATCTGCCTTACCACGTGGTCGCCTATGACTACGGCGTCAAGTACAACATCCTGCGCATGCTGGTCGAGCGCGGTTGCCGTGTGACCGTGGTGCCCGCGCAAACCCCTGCCAGCGATGTGCTCGCGATGCAGCCGGACGGTGTGTTCCTGTCCAACGGCCCGGGTGACCCTGAGCCATGCGACTACGCTATCCAGGCCATCAAGGACGTGCTGGAGACCGAGATTCCGGTGTTCGGCATCTGCCTTGGCCACCAGTTGCTGGCTTTGGCCTCCGGCGCCAAGACCCTGAAAATGGGCCACGGCCACCACGGCGCCAACCACCCGGTACAAGACCTGGACACCGGCGTTGTGATGATCACCAGCCAGAACCACGGTTTTGCGGTGGATGAAGCCTCCCTGCCGAGCAATGTGCGCGCCATTCACAAGTCGCTGTTCGACGGTTCCCTGCAAGGCATCGAGCGCACCGACAAGAGCGCGTTCAGCTTCCAGGGCCACCCTGAAGCCAGCCCGGGCCCGAACGACGTAGCGCCGCTGTTCGACCGTTTCATCAATGAGATGGCCAAGCGACGCTGACTGAGTGGCCTGCGGGCGGCCCCGGATTGCGGTGGCCCCCGCAGGCTCTTCAAAGATTGTTCAAGACGGCTTGCCGACTGACCTGCGGATTTGAGTGACAAACCCATGCCAAAACGTACAGACATAAAAAGCATCCTGATTCTCGGCGCTGGCCCGATCGTGATCGGCCAGGCCTGCGAATTCGACTACTCCGGCGCCCAGGCCTGTAAAGCCCTGCGCGAGGAGGGCTACCGCGTCATCCTGGTGAACTCCAACCCGGCCACCATCATGACCGACCCGGCCATGGCCGACGCCACCTACATCGAGCCGATCAAGTGGCAGACCGTTGCCAAGATCATCGAAAAAGAGCGTCCGGACGCGCTGCTGCCAACCATGGGTGGCCAGACCGCTCTGAACTGCGCCTTGGACCTAGAGCGCGAAGGCGTCCTGGAAAAGTTCGGCGTAGAGATGATCGGCGCCAATGCCGACACCATCGACAAGGCTGAAGACCGTTCGCGTTTCGACAAGGCCATGAAGTCCATCGGCCTGGCGTGCCCGCGTTCCGGTATCGCCCACAGCATGGAAGAGGCCAACGCGGTCCTCGAGACCCTGGGCTTCCCATGCATCATCCGTCCGTCGTTCACCATGGGCGGCACCGGCGGCGGTATCGCTTACAACCGTGAAGAGTTCGAAGAAATCTGCGCGCGTGGCCTGGATCTGTCGCCGACCAAAGAGCTGCTGATCGACGAGTCGCTGATCGGCTGGAAAGAATACGAGATGGAGGTGGTCCGCGATAAGAAGGACAACTGCATCATCGTCTGCTCCATCGAAAACTTCGACCCGATGGGCGTGCACACCGGTGACTCGATCACCGTGGCTCCGGCACAGACCCTGACCGACAAGGAATACCAGATCCTGCGTAACGCCTCCCTGGCGGTACTGCGCGAGATCGGCGTTGAAACCGGCGGTTCCAACGTTCAGTTCGGCATCTGCCCGGACACCGGCCGCATGGTCGTGATCGAGATGAACCCACGTGTATCGCGTTCTTCGGCGCTGGCCTCGAAAGCGACCGGCTTCCCGATTGCGCGTATCGCCGCCAAGCTGGCTATCGGCTACACCCTGGACGAGCTGCAAAACGAAATCACCGGCGGCGCTATGCCGGCGTCTTTCGAGCCGTCTATCGACTACGTCGTGACCAAGCTGCCGCGCTTTGCCTTCGAGAAATTCGCCAAGGCTGATGCGCGCCTGACCACCCAGATGAAGTCTGTTGGTGAAGTCATGGCGATCGGCCGCACCTTCCAGGAATCCTTGCAGAAAGCCCTGCGCGGCCTGGAAGTTGGTGTTTGCGGCCTGGACGAGAAGCTCGACCTGAGCAGCCCGGAAAGCATGAGCATCCTCAAGCGCGAGCTGACCGTGCCGGGTGCCGAGCGTATCTGGTACGTGGCTGACGCCTTCCGTGCCGGCCTGAGCGTCGAAGATATCTTCGGCATGAACATGATCGACCCGTGGTTCCTGGTGCAGATCGAAGATCTGATCAAGGAAGAAGAGAAGGTCAAGACGCTGGGTCTGTCGTCTATCGACCGCGACCTGATGTTCCGCCTCAAGCGCAAAGGTTTCTCCGACCAGCGTCTGGCCAAGCTGCTGGGTGTGACCGAGAAGAACCTGCGTACTCATCGCCACAAGCTGGATATCTTCCCGGTCTACAAGCGCGTTGATACCTGCGCCGCAGAGTTCGCCACCGACACGGCCTACATGTACTCCACCTACGAGGAAGAGTGCGAAGCCGCGCCGACGGGCCGCGACAAGATCATCATCCTGGGTGGCGGTCCGAACCGTATCGGCCAGGGCATCGAGTTCGACTACTGCTGCGTACACGCCGCCCTCGCCCTGCGCGAAGACGGGTACGAGACCATCATGGTCAACTGCAACCCGGAAACGGTTTCCACTGACTACGACACTTCCGACCGTCTGTACTTCGAGCCGGTAACGCTGGAAGACGTATTGGAAATCTGCCGCGTCGAGAAACCTAAAGGCGTGATCGTCCAGTACGGCGGCCAGACCCCGCTGAAGCTGGCGCGTGCCCTCGAAGCCGCTGGCGTGCCGATCATCGGTACCAGCCCGGATGCAATCGACCGTGCCGAAGACCGTGAGCGTTTCCAGCAGATGGTTGAGCGCCTGAACCTGCGTCAGCCGCCGAACGCCACCGTGCGCAGCGAAGACGAAGCCATTCGCGCGGCCAGCAAGATCGGCTACCCGCTGGTGGTGCGTCCGTCCTACGTACTGGGCGGCCGGGCGATGGAAATCGTCTACGAAGAAGAAGAACTCAAGCGCTACCTGCGTGATGCGGTGAAAGTCTCCAACGACAGCCCGGTGCTGCTGGACCACTTCCTCAACTGCGCCATCGAAATGGACGTGGACGCGGTCTGCGACGGTACTGACGTCGTGATCGGCGCGATCATGCAGCACATCGAGCAGGCCGGCGTTCACTCCGGTGATTCCGCGTGCTCCCTGCCGCCGTACTCACTGCCGGCGCACATCCAGGACGAGATGCGCGAACAGGTCAAGAAGATGGCCCTGGAACTGGGTGTGGTCGGCCTTATGAACGTACAGTTGGCGCTGCAAGGCGAAGACATCTACGTCATCGAAGTCAACCCGCGTGCTTCGCGTACCGTACCGTTTGTGTCCAAGTGCATCGGTGTGTCCCTGGCCATGATCGCTGCGCGTGTGATGGCTGGTAAGACCCTGAAGGAAATCGGCTTTACCAAGGAAATCATTCCGAACTTCTACAGTGTGAAAGAGGCGGTGTTCCCGTTCGCCAAATTCCCTGGTGTGGACCCGATCCTGGGCCCAGAGATGAAGTCCACCGGTGAAGTGATGGGTGTGGGCGATACCTTCGGTGAAGCGTTCGCCAAGGCCCAGATGGGTGCCAGCGAAGTGCTGCCGACCGGCGGTACTGCGTTTATCAGCGTGCGTGATGATGACAAACCACTGGTTGCAGGGGTCGCCCGCGATCTGATCAACTTGGGCTTTGAAGTCGTGGCTACCGCCGGGACCGCCAAGCTGATCGAAGCTGCCGGCCTGAAAGTACGTCGCGTGAACAAGGTGACGGAAGGCCGTCCGCATGTGGTCGACATGATCAAGAATGACGAAGTCACCCTGATCATCAACACCACCGAAGGTCGCCAGTCGATCGCGGACTCCTATTCCATTCGTCGTAATGCCTTGCAGCACAAGATTTACTGCACCACTACCATTGCTGCTGGCGAAGCTATCTGTGAAGCGCTGAAGTTCGGTCCGGAAAAGACCGTGCGTCGCTTGCAGGATCTACACGCAGGATTGAAGGCATGAGCATAACCAAATACCCGATGACCGTTCAGGGCGCGCGCGCCCTGGAAGAGGAGCACGCCCATCTGACCAAGGTCGTACGTCCGAAGCTGAGCCAGGACATCGGTACGGCCCGCGAACTGGGTGACTTGAAGGAAAACGCCGAATATCACGCTGCTCGCGAGCAGCAGGGTATGGTCGAGGCGCGGATTCGTGACATCGAGGGCCGTATGCAGAATGCGGTGATCATCGATGTCACCACCATCCCGCATACCGGCAAGGTGATTTTCGGCACGACCGTGGAAATCGCCAACGTCGAGACCGACGAAAGCGTGACCTACCAGATCGTGGGTGAGGATGAGGCTGACTTCAAGCAAGGCAAGATCTCTGTC
This sequence comes from Pseudomonas sp. PA-7-1E, assembly GCF_021605325.1. Taxonomy (NCBI): domain Bacteria; kingdom Pseudomonadati; phylum Pseudomonadota; class Gammaproteobacteria; order Pseudomonadales; family Pseudomonadaceae; genus Pseudomonas; species Pseudomonas sp. PA-7-1E. The sequence goes on along the minus strand of NZ_WKFA01000012.1, from coordinate 29,896 downwards.
GGCTCGCCGATTGCTCGCGCCTTGATTGCCAAGGAAGAAGGCGACGTGGTTGCCGTGAAAACGCCGAGCGGCGTCATTGAGTACGAGATTGTCGAAGTTCGTCACATCTGAAAGGCGGCGCCCGCTGCGTGCGGGCGCCATGCTTTGGCAGCTCTCTCAGATGCTTTGGGTGGGTGGCCTATGGCTGTTACATATTGGCGTGTTGCCGGCGTTGGGCCTGATTGGCCTGGCGCCGCTGCTGATCGATGAGATCGACGGATTGCTGAGTGCGTTGCTGGTGGGTTTTGCGGCGGCGTGCGTGATGCTTCAGGCGTTGGTGCTGATCACGGCCGAAGGCTTGAAGAGTTTGTGGCGGGATATTCGCGGGCAACTGCTGTTGATGGCGCTGTATGCATGCGCAATGTTTTGTATGGTGCATGTGTGGCTGCCGCAAGCGTTGCGCTGGCAGTTGTTCAGCTATCTTGTGCTAGGGTTCTCTGGCTTGGTGCTGGTTGCGCAGCCTGCGCCGGGATGGAGTGGCGGGGCGCGCGAAGCACGCCCTTGACCCTTTTCATCATTTGAAGCGATGAACGTTCGACAGTTGCTTGTTGACGCTGAAGTTCTTGCGATACAGCAGCGCCATCTTGCCGATGACCTGAACCAGGTCCGCTTTGCCGACCTTGCACAGTTCTGCAACGGCAGCCAGGCGCGCTTCGCGATCAAGGATGTTGACCTTGATCTTGATCAGTTCGTGATCGTTCAGTGCGCGCTCGAATTCGGCTAGCACACCCTCAGTCAAACCGTTGTCTGCCACAATCAGAACTGGTTTCAGATGGTGGCCAATGGATTTGTACTGTTTCTTCTGCTCTTGAGTGAGCGGCATAATCTGACCCCTGCGTCTGATCTTGTAAAAAGCGGCGGCCAGTTTACCCGAGCGAGTCCGGGACCGCCCAGTTAATCACGACCCGTTTTATTTTTTCGAGGTGGCCCGTGGCCCGTTCCAAAACCAGCCTTAAGTGGCTACAAGAACATTTCAATGATCCTTACGTCAAAAAGGCGCAAAAGGACGGCTACCGTTCCCGGGCCAGCTACAAGTTGCTGGAGATCCAGGACAAGGACAAATTGATTCGTCCAGGCATGAGCGTTATCGATCTCGGCGCGGCCCCCGGTGGCTGGTCCCAGGTGACCAGTCGTCTGATTGGTGGGCAAGGCCGATTGATCGCTTCGGACATCCTCGAGATGGACAGCATCCCGGACGTGACCTTTGTTCACGGCGATTTCACCGAGGACAAAGTATTGGCCGAGATCCTGGAGGCTGTGGGAAATTCGCAGGTAGACCTTGTGATTTCCGACATGGCCCCCAATATGAGTGGATTACCGGCTGTTGATATGCCGCGTGCCATGTTCCTGTGTGAACTGGCGCTGGATTTGGCAGGTCGGGTGTTGCGTCCGGGTGGTGATTTCCTGGTGAAGGTCTTCCAGGGCGAAGGTTTCGACGAGTACCACAAGAACATTCGCAAGTTGTTCGACAAGGTACAAACCCGCAAGCCGGACTCATCCCGTGACCGGTCCAGGGAGCAGTATCTGCTGTGCCGTGGCTACCGCGGGGTCGAAGGCGCGGCAAGTGAAGAGCGTTTTTGAGAAATTCGAGGGGGGCGATAGGTTTTTTTATATCGCTTTCGTCACGAAGCTTTACGAATATTGTGTAGTCAAAGTTTCACAAAGGGTTACAGACGGCGCCTGCCAGAGTTGTAGGTAATGTAGTAAGTTAGGCCGGTGAATATCATGCGAAGCGCGCGCCAGTAGCGGAGCTTGCTTCAGAGGGTAGTTAATTGAACGATATGGCAAAGAATTTGATCCTGTGGTTGATCATCGCGGCTGTCCTGGTGACGGTGATGAACAACTTCTCCAGCCCTAACGAGCCGCAGACCCTCAACTATTCCGACTTCATCCAGCAAGTTAAGGATGGCAAGGTCGAGCGCGTAGCGGTTGATGGCTACGTGATTACCGGTAAGCGCAACGATGGCGACAGCTTCAAGACCATTCGTCCTGCCATTCAGGACAACGGTCTCATCGGTGACCTGGTGGATAACAAGGTCATTGTGGAAGGCAAGCAGCCTGAACAGCAAAGCATCTGGACCCAGCTCCTGGTGGCCAGCTTCCCGATCCTGGTGATTATCGCCGTGTTCATGTTCTTCATGCGCCAGATGCAAGGTGGTGCGGGAGGCAAGGGCGGGCCGATGAGCTTCGGCAAGAGCAAGGCGCGCCTGCTCTCCGAAGACCAGGTGAAGACCACCCTGGCTGACGTTGCGGGTTGCGACGAAGCCAAGGAAGAAGTCGGTGAGTTGGTCGAGTTCCTGCGTGATCCGGGCAAGTTCCAGCGCCTGGGTGGCCGTATTCCTCGCGGTGTGCTGATGGTGGGCCCACCGGGTACCGGTAAAACCTTGCTGGCCAAGGCGATTGCCGGCGAAGCCAAGGTGCCTTTCTTCACGATTTCCGGTTCTGACTTTGTCGAAATGTTTGTCGGCGTTGGCGCCAGCCGTGTTCGCGATATGTTCGAGCAGGCCAAGAAGCACGCGCCATGCATCATCTTCATCGACGAAATCGATGCCGTTGGTCGCCATCGTGGCGCTGGCATGGGTGGCGGTCACGATGAGCGTGAGCAGACCCTCAACCAGTTGCTGGTAGAGATGGATGGTTTCGAGATGAATGACGGCATTATCGTCATCGCCGCAACCAACCGTCCGGACGTGCTGGACCCTGCGTTGCTGCGTCCGGGCCGTTTCGACCGCCAGGTTGTGGTCGGCCTGCCGGATATCCGCGGTCGTGAGCAGATCCTGAAAGTGCACATGCGCAAGGTGCCAATGGGTGACGACGTAGCTCCGGCTGTGATCGCCCGTGGTACTCCCGGTTTCTCCGGTGCTGATTTGGCGAACCTGGTGAACGAGGCTTCGCTGTTCGCTGCCCGTACTGGCAAGCGCATCGTTGAGATGAAAGAGTTCGAATTGGCGAAAGACAAGATCATGATGGGCGCCGAGCGCAAATCCATGGTCATGTCCGAGAAAGAGAAGCAGAACACCGCTTATCACGAGGCCGGCCACGCCATTGTAGGTCGCGTTGTGCCAGAGCATGACCCCGTCTACAAAGTGTCGATCATTCCCCGTGGTCGGGCACTGGGCGTGACGATGTTCCTGCCGGAAGAGGATCGTTACAGCCTCTCCAAGCGTGCGCTGATCAGCCAGATCTGCTCGCTGTATGGTGGCCGTATTGCTGAAGAAATGACCCTTGGCTTCGACGGTGTGACCACTGGTGCCTCCAATGACATCATGCGTGCCAGCCAGATCGCACGAAACATGGTGACCAAGTGGGGCTTGTCGGAAAAACTCGGCCCATTGATGTACGCCGAAGAAGAAGGCGAAGTGTTCCTCGGCCGTGGCGGCGGTGGGCAAAGCGCCAGCTTCTCGGGTGAGACAGCCAAGCTGATCGACTCCGAGGTTCGCAGCATCATTGACCAGTGCTACGGCACGGCCAAGCAGATCCTGACTGACAACCGTGACAAGCTGGACGCCATGGCTGATGCGTTGATGAAGTACGAAACCATCGATGCCGACCAGATCGACGACATCATGTCGGGCCGTACGCCGCGTGAGCCGCGCGACTGGGAAGGTGGTTCGGGTACTTCAGGCACTCCGCCTGTGGTGCAGAATGAGCGCCCTGAAACGCCTATCGGCGGCCCGGCAGCTGATCACTAAGGTTTGAAATGACTTCTGCTTTGTCCTCTACCCGGTTGCCTTGCGGCAACCGGGTTCTTGATTTGGCCCGGACGCATGTCATGGGCATCCTCAATGTAACCCCTGACTCCTTTTCCGATGGTGGCCGCTTCAGCCAGTTGGATGCCGCGTTGCGTCATGCCGAGGCGATGGTGGCTGCCGGTGCGACGCTGATTGATGTGGGTGGGGAATCGACCCGCCCCGGCGCCCGCGTTGTTTCTCCTTTGGAGGAGCTGGAGCGGGTGGCGCCCGTGGTCGAACGTATTGCCCGTGAGCTGGATGTCATCATCTCGGTAGACACCTCCACCCCGGCAGTGATGCGCGAAACCGCGCGGCTGGGGGCTGGGTTGATCAATGATGTGCGTTCGCTGCAGCGTGATGGAGCCCTTGATGCGGCCGCCGCAACGGGCCTGCCCGTCTGTCTGATGCATATGCTGGGTGAGCCCGGCAACATGCAGGACAATCCGCACTACGACGATCTGGTCGGCGAGGTGAGTGGGTTTCTTGCTGAGAGGATTGCCCAATGTGTGGCTGTGGGTATTGCGCCTGAGCAGATCATCCTCGATCCGGGGTTTGGCTTTGCCAAGACCCTGCAGCACAATCTAAGCCTGTTCAAACACATGGAAGCGCTGCACGCCCTTGGTCGCCCGCTGTTGGTCGGTGTGTCGCGCAAGAGCATGATAGGGCTCGCCCTGAATCGCCCGGTCGGCGAACGCCTGTATGGCGGCCTGGCGCTTGCGGCGCTTGCCGTGACCAAGGGCGCACGTATTTTGCGTGTGCATGATGTCGCCGAAACGGTCGATGTGGTGCGCATGCTCGCTGCTGTAGAATCAGCCGAATAAGAATGATGGAGTACTTATGACTAAAAAATATTTTGGCACCGACGGCATTCGTGGTCGGGTCGGCGAATTCCCGATCACCCCTGATTTCATGCTCAAGCTGGGTTGGGCGGCAGGCATGGCGTTCCGCAGCATGGGCGCGTGTCGCATCCTGGTGGGCAAGGACACCCGTATTTCGGGCTACATGTTTGAGTCTGCGCTGGAGGCCGGGTTGTCCGCCGCCGGGGCTGATGTGATGCTGCTGGGCCCCATGCCCACGCCGGCAATCGCTTACCTCACGCGTACCTTTCACGCCGAAGCCGGTATTGTGATCAGCGCCTCCCACAATCCTCATGATGACAACGGCATCAAGTTTTTCTCGGGGCAGGGCACCAAGCTGCCTGACGAGATCGAGTTGATGATCGAGGAACTGCTGGATGCGCCGATGACGGTGGTTGAGTCGAGCAAGCTGGGCAAGGTGTCGCGCATTAACGACGCGTCAGGTCGCTATATCGAATTCTGTAAAAGCAGCGTTCCGAGCAGCACCAATTTCGCAGGCTTGAAGATTGTTGTCGATTGCGCTCATGGTGCGACTTACAAGGTGGCGCCGAGCGTCTTCAAGGAGTTGGGCGCACAGGTCACCGTGCTGTCGGCTCAGCCCAACGGCTTGAACATCAACGACAATTGCGGTTCCACCCACATGGAGCAGCTGCAGGCTGCTGTGCTGGCTGAGCATGCGGACCTGGGCATCGCTTTTGACGGCGATGGCGACCGTGTCCTGATGGTGGATCACACCGGCATGATCGTGGATGGTGATGACCTGTTGTTCATCATTGCCCGTGACCTGCATGAGCGTAACAAGCTGCAAGGTGGCGTGGTCGGCACTCTGATGAGTAATCTCGGGCTGGAATTGGCATTGGCAGAACTGGGGATTCCCTTTATTCGCGCCAATGTCGGTGACCGCTACGTGATCGCCGAGCTGCTGGAGCGTAACTGGTTGGTCGGCGGCGAGAACTCCGGGCACGTGGTTTGCTTCCAGCACACCACCACGGGTGACGCTATCATCGCCGCGCTACAGGTGCTGCTGGCCCTGCGTCGCCGCGAGGAGAGCCTGGCCCAGGCGCGCCAAGCCCTGCGCAAGTGTCCGCAAGTGCTGCTCAATGTGCGTTTTGCCGGTGGCGAAAACCCCATCGAGCACCCTGCTGTCAAAGAGGCTTGCGAGCGCGTGACCCAGGCAATGGCGGGGCGCGGGCGGGTTTTGCTGCGCAAGTCCGGCACAGAGCCGCTGGTGCGCGTGATGGTCGAAGGTGAGGACGAAACACAGGTTCGTGGCCATGCCGAAGACCTGGCAAAACTGGTAACTGAAGTTTGCGCCTGAATTCGGCTTGCCAGTGATGATGTGGTTGGGTAACATCTGCGCCCACTTTGACCGACGGGGTACAGCATGCGTCGCACTATGGTAGCTGGTAACTGGAAGATGCACGGTACCCGCGCCAGTGTCGCTGAGCTGATCAACGGCCTTCGTCACTTGGCCTTGCCTAGCGGTGTTGACGTCGCGGTGTTCCCGCCTTGCTTGCATATCAACCAAGTGGTTGATGGCTTGAAGGGCAAGTCGATTCAGGTCGGCGCGCAGAACTCTGCGGTAGAACCGATGCAAGGTGCGTTGACCGGCGAGATTTCGCCGAGTCAGCTGGTTGATGCGGGTTGTTCCTATGTGCTTGTCGGGCACTCCGAGCGTCGCCAGATGATGGGCGAGCGAGATGGGACGCTCAACCGCAAGTTCGCCGCAGCACAGGCTTGTGGCTTGATTCCGGTGTTGTGCATAGGGGAGACCCTTGAACAGCGCGAATCGGGCAAGACTCTTGAAGTTGTCTCGCGTCAGCTGGGCAGCATCATCGAGGAGCTGGGTGTTGGTGCATTTGCAAAGGCGGTCATTGCTTACGAGCCGGTCTGGGCCATTGGCACCGGGCTGACTGCTACACCGCAACAGGCGCAGGATGTGCACGCAGCCATCCGCGCGCAGTTGGCGGCAGAGAATTCTGAAGTCGCACAAGGTGTGCGGCTTCTATACGGCGGCAGCGTGAAGGCGGCCAATGCGGTCGAACTGTTCGGCATGCCGGATATCGATGGGGGGCTCATTGGTGGAGCTTCCCTGAATGCAGATGAGTTCGGTGCGATCTGTCGCGCCGCGGGAAACTGAAAAAATGCTGGAAACAGTCGTAGTCGTTTTTCATCTGTTGGCTGCCCTGAGCGTAGTTGCTCTGGTTTTGTTGCAACAGGGTAAAGGTGCGGATGCTGGTGCGTCTTTCGGTGCAGGTGCTTCAAATACTGTGTTCGGAAGCCAAGGTTCCTCTACCTTTCTTAGTAAGTTTACTGCTATACTTGCCGCAGGTTTCTTCATAACCAGCTTAGGGTTAGGTTACTTTGCTAAAGAGAAAGCTCATGTGCTGACTCAAGTAGGTTTGCCAAACCCAGCAGTGTTGGAAGTTCCAAAAGCAAAACCGGCTTCTGATGATGTCCCGGTGCTTCAAGAGCAAAAGTCGGCTACTCCAGCGACTGACGTACCTCCAGCTCAAGAGCAGAAGTAAGAAGGGTTGTAAACGCTGTATTGCCGAGGTGGTGGAATTGGTAGACACGCAACCTTGAGGTGGTTGTGCCCATAGGGTGTAGGGGTTCGAGTCCCCTTCTCGGTACCAATTATCAGGAGAGCCCGCTGTTGCGGGCTTTCTTGTAGGTGGAAGGTTACATTGACCCTGTAAGGGATCGGTCGTATACTTCCGCCCCAGCTTTGTCGCGGGGTGGAGCAGTCTGGTAGCTCGTCGGGCTCATAACCCGAAGGTCGTCGGTTCAAATCCGGCCCCCGCAACCAGTTTTAGCGGAGCCCCTTTTAAGGGGCTTTTTGTTAGCTGGACACTTTCAACGCCGCTGTTCGACGGCGTTTCAAGGATGGGCGTTTCGCCCATTTTTTTATTTTGCACAGCATGCACATACATGCACGAGGGGGTTCAGGTGTCGAGCAAGCTAGAAGAGTTGCAGGCCTTGTTGGCCCCGGTGGTCGTGGCCCTAGGCTATGAATGCTGGGGTATTGAGTTTTCGGCTCAAGGTCGCCACTCAATGTTGCGCGTTTATATCGATAAAGAGGGCGGCGTGCTGGTGGACGATTGTGCCATTGTCAGCCGTCAGATCAGCGGTGTGCTGGATGTTGAAGATCCAATCTCCGTTGAATACACCCTTGAAGTTTCCTCGCCAGGCATGGAACGCCCACTGTTCACTATCGAGCAGTTTGCTAAATATGCCGGTGAACAAGTGAAGATCAAGCTGCGCTCCCCCTTTGAAGGGCGACGCAACTTTCAGGGCCTTCTGCGCGGTGTAGAAGAGCAGGATGTCGTGGTGCAGGTAGAAGACCACGAGTTCCTGTTGCCGATCGATATGATCGACAAGGCCAACATTATTCCCAGTTTTGACTGAGACGCGGATCCCGCGGATCCAATGGCTTGCGAAAGGCGAGGCGTACGATGAGCAAAGAAGTACTGCTGGTTGTTGAGTCGGTATCCAATGAAAAGGGTGTACCGGCAAGCGTGATTTTTGAAGCGTTGGAGCTGGCCCTGGCCACTGCTACCAAGAAACGTTTTGAAGACGAAGTAGATCTGCGTGTGGAAATCAACCGCCACACCGGTGCCTATGAGACTTTCCGTCGCTGGACGGTGGTCGAAGAGGACGATCTTGATGATCCGGCCATCGAAACCTGGCCAAGCAAGGTTGCGCAAACGCATCCGGGCGCTCAGGTTGGCGATGTTGTCGAAGAAAAGATCGAGTCGATCGAATTCGGCCGTATTGCTGCACAGACCGCCAAGCAGGTCATTGTGCAGAAGGTTCGCGAAGCCGAGCGCGCTCAAGTCGTTGACGCCTATCGCGAACGCCTGGGTGAAATCATCTCTGGCACCGTGAAAAAAGTTACCCGCGACAACGTGATCGTCGACCTGGGCAACAACGCCGAAGCGTTGCTGGCCCGCGAAGACATCATCTCTCGCGAAACCTTCCGTGTTGGCGTGCGTCTGCGTGCGCTGCTCAAGGAAATCCGCACCGAGAACCGCGGCCCGCAGTTGATCCTGTCGCGTACCGCGCCGGAAATGCTGATCGAGCTGTTCCGTATCGAAGTGCCGGAAATCGCCGAAGGCCTGATCGAAGTGATGGCTGCGTCCCGTGACCCGGGTTCGCGTGCCAAGATCGCGGTCCGCTCCAAGGACAAACGCATCGACCCGCAAGGCGCTTGCATCGGGATGCGCGGTTCGCGCGTCCAGGCAGTGTCGGGCGAATTGGGCGGTGAGCGTGTGGACATCGTCCTGTGGGACGATAACCCGGCGCAGTTCGTGATCAACGCCATGTCGCCAGCTGAAGTGGCGGCAATTATCGTTGACGAAGATGCCCATGCAATGGACATCGCCGTTGGCGCAGACAATCTGGCTCAGGCCATTGGTCGTGGTGGTCAGAACGTGCGTCTGGCCAGCCAACTGACCGGCTGGACCCTGAACGTGATGACCGAATCGGACATCCAGGCTAAGCAGCAAGCTGAAACCGGTGACATCCTGCGCAACTTCATCGAAGAGTTGGAAGTCGATGAAGAACTGGCACAGGTGCTGGTAGATGAAGGCTTCACCAGCCTGGAAGAGATTGCCTACGTACCGTTGGAAGAAATGCTCAACATCGACGGCTTTGACGAGGATATCGTCAACGAGCTCCGCGCTCGGGCCAAGGATCGTTTGTTGACTAAAGCCATCGCTACTGAGGAAAAGCTGGCAGACGCCCATCCGGCCGAAGACCTGCTCTCGCTTGAGGGTATGGACAAGGATTTGGCGATGGAACTGGCGGTGCGCGGCGTAATTACCCGCGAAGACCTGGCCGAGCAGTCTATTGACGATCTGCTCGACATCGACGGCATTGACGAAGATCGTGCCGGCAAGTTGATCATGGCCGCCCGAGCCCATTGGTTCGAGTAATTAGGCGCGGCCTGAGGAGAGAAGTGCATGACGCAAGTCACGGTGAAACAACTGGCCGATGAGGTCAAAACACCGGTAGAGCGCCTGTTGCAGCAGATGCGTGAGGCAGGTCTGCCGCACACCGCCGCCGATGAAGGTGTGAGCGATAGTGAGAAGCAGTCTTTGCTGACTCACTTGAAGAGCAGCCACAAGGCGAAAGTGGAAGAACCGCGCAAGATTACATTGCAGCGCAAAACCACCAGCACCCTGCGGGTTGCAGGTAGCAAGAGCATCAGCGTTGAAGTACGCAAGAAGAAAGTCTTCGTACAGCGCAGCCCGGAAGAAATCGAAGCCGAGCGCAAACGCGAGCTGGAAGAACGTCGCGCAGTAGAAAATGCTGCACGTCAGAAGGCTGAAGAAGAAGCCAAGCGTCGCGCCGAAGAAGAAGCGCGTCGCCAGCCTGCTGCTGCGCAACCTGCTGCCACTGACGCGGTCGCCGCCCCTGTTGAAGCTGTGCGTGAGGCTGCCCCGGCTGCCGCCGCACCTGCTCCTGCAGCAGACGCCCGCAAGCGCGACGAGCCTCGTCGTCCGGACAAACCACGTGCTGACGACAACAATCGTCGCGGTGGTGGTGGCGATGGCGAGCGTAAAAACGCTCCGCACCGCGCCTCGGTCAAAGAGAAAGCGCCTGCGCCACGCGTTGCCCCACGTACCACCGACGAAGAAAGCGATGGCTTCCGTCGTGGTGGTCGCGGCAAGGCCAAGCTGAAGAAGCGCAACGCCCACGGTTTCCAGAGCCCAACCGGCCCTGTCGTGCGTGAAGTGAAGATCGGCGAGACCATCACTGTGGGCGATCTGGCCCAGCAGATGTCGGTCAAGGCTGCTGAAATCATCAAGTTCATGTTCAAGCTGGGCACTCCAGCCACCATCAACCAGGTACTGGACCAGGAAACTGCCCAGTTGGTTGCTGAAGAGCTGGGCCACAAAGTGACCCTGGTCAGCGACACCGCCCTGGAAGATTCCCTGGCCGAGTCCCTGAAGTTTGAAGGTGAAGCGGTTTCCCGTGCGCCGGTCGTGACCGTAATGGGCCACGTTGACCACGGTAAGACTTCCCTGCTCGACTACATCCGTCGTGCCAAGGTTGCCGCAGGCGAAGCCGGTGGTATTACCCAGCACATCGGTGCATACCACGTTGAAACCGAGCGCGGCATGGTCACCTTCCTCGACACCCCAGGTCACGCCGCGTTTACCGCAATGCGTGCCCGTGGTGCCAAGGCGACCGACATCGTGATTCTGGTGGTTGCAGCGGACGACGGCGTAATGCCGCAGACCATTGAAGCTGTCCAGCACGCCAAGGCTGCCGGTGTTCCTCTGGTCGTTGCCGTGAACAAAATCGACAAGCCGGGCGCCGATCTCGATCGCATCCGTAGCGAACTGTCGGTTCACGGCGTGACGTCCGAGGAATGGGGTGGCGAGACGCCATTCGTATCGGTCTCGGCGAAAATGGGTACCGGCGTTGACGAACTGCTCGAAGCGGTCCTGTTGCAAGCCGAAGTCCTGGAACTGACCGCTACTCCATCGGCTCCTGGCCGTGGCGTCGTGGTTGAGTCCCGTCTCGACAAGGGCCGTGGCCCGGTTGCCACCGTGCTGGTCCAAGACGGTACCCTGCGCCAAGGCGACATGGTGCTGGTCGGTTCGAACTACGGCCGTGTACGTGCCATGCTCGACGAGAACGGCAAGCCAATCAAGGAAGCAGGTCCTGCTATCCCAGTCGAGATTCTCGGCCTGGACGGTACGCCGGACGCTGGCGACGAGATGAGCGTAGTGGCTGATGAGAAGAAAGCCCGTGAAGTGGCTCTGTTCCGTCAAGGCAAGTTCCGCGAGGTCAAGCTGGCCCGTGCTCACGCCGGCAAGCTGGAAAACATCTTCGAGAACATGGGCCAGGAAGAGAAGAAGACGCTTAACATCGTCCTCAAGTCTGACGTTCGTGGTTCCCTCGAAGCGTTGAACGGCGCCTTGAACGGCCTGGGTAACGACGAAGTGCAAGTGCGCGTTGTCGGTGGCGGTGTCGGTGGTATCACCGAATCCGACGCCAACCTGGCACTGGCTTCCAACGCTGTACTGTTCGGCTTCAACGTGCGTGCCGATGCTGGCGCTCGCAAGATCGTCGAGCAGGAAGGCCTGGACATGCGTTACTACAACGTCATCTACGACATCATCGAAGACGTCAAGAAAGCACTTACCGGTATGCTTGGCAGCGACGTCCGGGAGAACATCCTGGGTATCGCCGAGGTGCGTGACGTGTTCCGCTCGCCGAAATTCGGTGCGATCGCCGGCTGCATGGTGGTTGAAGGCACTGTGTACCGTAACCGTCCAATCCGTGTACTGCGTGAAGACATCGTTATCTTCGAAGGCGAGCTGGAATCCCTGCGCCGCTTCAAGGATGACGCTGCCGAAGTACGTGCCGGCATGGAATGCGGTATCGGCGTCAAGAGCTACAACGACGTCAAGGTTGGCGACAAGATCGAAGTCTTCGAGAAGGTTCAGGTTGCTCGCAGCCTCTAACTCGCGCACTTCAGGAGCCGCGCAGCGTGTGGGCATGCAGATGCCCCGCGTAGCGTCAGGACTCTAAACGCAACGCCCGGTCTGGCTTTTGTCAGGCCGGGCGTTTGCCGCTTTCAGACCCCACGGGTTTCACCGTGTGGCAGTAACAGGTAACAAGACATGGCAAAAGAATACAGCCGTACCCAGCGTATCGGCGATCAGATGCAGCGTGAGCTGGCCCAACTGATCCGCCGCGAAGTCAAAGACCCACGCGTTGGCCTGGTCACCATTACCGCTGTTGAAGTGAGCCGTGACGTGGGTCACGCCAAGATCTTCATCACTGTGATGGGGCAGGACAACAGCGAAGAAATCGCGCAAAGCATCAAGGTGCTCAACTCCGCCGCAGGTTTCCTGCGTATGCAGTTGGCCCGTGAAATGAAGCTGCGCAGCGTTCCACAGTTGCACTTCCACTACGACGAAAGCGTCGTGCGTGGCGCGCACCTGTCGGCCCTGATCGAGCGCGCCGTGGCTGAAGACAGCCAGCATCCGTCCACACCTGAAGACGCCAAGGAGTAAGCGGTGGCTCAGGTCAAACGTATTCGTCGCAACGTCAGTGGCATCATTCTGCTCGACAAACCCATTGGCTTTACCTCCAATGCCGCGTTGCAGAAGGTTCGCTGGCTGCTCAACGCCGAGAAGGCCGGGCATACCGGCAGCCTTGATCCATTGGCCACCGGTGTATTGCCGTTGTGCTTTGGCGAGGCCACCAAGTTTTCGCAATACCTGCTTGATTCCGACAAGGGTTACGAAACCCTGATGCAACTGGGCAAGACCACCACCACGGCGGATGCCGAAGGTGATGTTTTGCAGGTTCGCGACGTGACCGTTGGTCGTGCGGATATCGAAGCTGCCTTACCCGCTTTTCGTGGGCAAATCAGTCAGATACCGCCGATGTACTCGGCACTCAAGCGCGATGGCCAGCCACTTTACAAGCTGGCACGTGCGGGCGAAGTAGTGGAGCGCGAACCGCGTTCTGTTACTATTGCGCGCTTGGAATTGCTCGCTTGTGAAGGCGACACTGCCCGTTTGGCCGTGGACTGCAGCAAAGGCACCTATATCCGTACTCTGGTGGAAGATATTGGTGAAAAGCTCGGTTGCGGCGCGTACGTTGCAGAACTGCGACGCACCCAGGCCGGGCCTTTCAGTCTGGCCCAGACGGTCACGCTGGAAGAGTTGGAAGCGGTACACGCCGAGGGCGGCAATGAAGCGGTTGATCGCTTCCTCATGCCATCGGACAGCGGTTTGCTCGATTGGCCGCTGCTGCACTTCTCGGAGCACAGCGCGTTCTACTGGCTCAACGGCCAGCCGGTACGCGCCCCGGATGCCCCGAAGTTCGGCATGGTGCGAGTACAGGATCATAACGGTCGCTTTATCGGTATCGGTGAAGTGAGCGAAGACGGGCGCATCGCGCCGCGTCGGCTGATTCGGTCAGAATGACCGAACGAGTGTGGCTGTTAACAGGCATGGTCAACACTCATTTTTAGATACAGGGATTTGTCCCTGGCCTGTTGAAACTGCCCTTTGGGTGGTTTCCTGAAAAAAGGATTGCCTCATGGCTCTCGACGTTCAAGAAAAAGCACAAATCGTAGCTGACTATCAGCAAGCTGTTGGTGACACTGGTTCGCCAGAAGTGCAAGTTGCACTGCTGACCCACAACATCAACAAACTGCAAGGTCACTTCAAGGCCAACGGTAAAGACCACCACTCCCGTCGTGGTCTGATCCGCATGGTAAACCAGCGCCGTAAGCTGCTGGACTACCTGAAAGGCAAGGATCTGGGTCGTTATCAGACTCTGATCGGTCGCCTGGGTCTGCGTCGCTAATAAGCGATTGCGCTAGAGGTTGGTTGTCTGCCGCGTGTCATCGGGATTCCCGGTGGCCCGTGGTAGGCTCCCAGCCTCAAGTTTTATCTGGATACACGTTTTACCCTGGACGAGCGTCGGGCCGATTCCCGGCATTGCCCAAGAATTTCGCAAGAAGACAAGTTCCCCCAAGAGCCACAAAGAAGGTAGGACACCGTGAACCCGGTTATCAAAAAATTCCAGTTCGGTCAGTCGACCGTTACCCTCGAGACAGGCCGTATCGCCCGTCAAGCCTCCGGCGCAGTGCTGGTTACCGTTGACGACGACGTGACCGTACTGGTGACCGTTGTTGGCGCCAAGACCGCTGACCCGAGCAAGGGCTTCTTCCCTCTGTCCGTTCACTACCAGGAAAAGACTTACGCTGCCGGTAAGATCCCTGGCGGTTTCTTCAAGCGCGAAGGCCGTCCTTCCGAGAAAGAAACCCTGACTTCCCGACTGATCGACCGTCCGATCCGTCCGCTGTTCCCAGAAGGCTTCATGAACGAAGTGCAGGTTGTCTGCACCGTCGTTTCCACCAGCAAGAAGACCGATCCGGACATCGCTGCGATGATCGGTACCTCGGCTGCCTTGGCCATCTCCGGTATTCCTTTCGATGGCCCGATCGGCGCTGCCCGCGTTGCGTTCCACGAAAGCACCGGCTACCTGCTGAACCCGACTTACGAGCAACAGAAAGCCTCGAGCCTGGACATGGTCGTTGCCGGTACGTCCGAAGCCGTATTGATGGTTGAATCGGAAGCCAAAGAGCTGACCGAAGACCAGATGCTGGGTGCCGTACTGTTTGCTCACGACGAGTTCCAGGTTGTGATCAACGCGGTTAAAGAATTGGCTGCCGAAGCTGCCAAGCCGACCTGGACCTGGGCTGCTGCCCCGGAAGCCACCGAACTGCTGGGCGCTATCCGCTCCGAGTTCGGCGCTGCCATCTCCGACGCCTACACCATCACCGTCAAGGCCGACCGCTACGCTCGCCTGGGTGAGCTGAAGGACCAGGTCGTTGCCAAGCTGTCCGGTGAAGAAGGCCAGCCTTCTTCCAGCGAAGTCAAAGCTGCTTTCGGTGAGATCGAATACCGCACCGTTCGCGAAAACATCGTTAACGGCAAGCCACGTATCGACGGTCGCGACACCCGCACCGTGCGTCCGCTGAACATCGAAGTCGGCGTTCTGCCGAAGACTCACGGTTCGGCGCTGTTCACCCGTGGCGAAACCCAGGCCCTGGTCGTTGCGACCCTGGGTACTGCCCGTGACGCACAACTGCTGGACACCTTGGAAGGCGAGAAAAAAGACCCCTTCATGCTGCACTACAACTTCCCTCCGTTCTCGGTGGGCGAGTGTGGTCGTATGGGCGGCGCGGGTCGTCGCGAAATCGGTCACGGCCGTCTGGCCCGTCGTTCGGTTCAGGCCATGCTGCCTGCCGCTGACGTGTTCCCGTACACCATCCGTGTCGTATCGGAAATCACCGAGTCCAACGGTTCCAGCTCCATGGCTTCGGTCTGCGGTGCTTCCCTGGCTCTGATGGACGCCGGTGTGCCAATGAAGGCGCCGGTTGCCGGTATCGCCATGGGCCTGGTTAAAGAAGGCGAGAAGTTCGCCATCCTGACCGACATCCTGGGTGACGAAGACCACCTGGGCGACATGGACTTCAAAGTAGCCGGTACCGCCAAAGGTGTGACCGCGCTGCAGATGGACATCAAGATCAAAGGCATCACCGAAGAGATCATGGAAATCGCCCTGGGCCAAGCCCTGGAAGCGCGCCTGAACATCCTCGGCCAGATGAACCAGATCATTGGTCAGTCCCGCACCGAACTGTCGGAAAATGCTCCGACCATGATCGCGATGAAAATCGACACCGACAAAATCCGTGATGTCATCGGTAAAGGCGGCGCGACCATCCGTGCGATCTGTGAAGAGACCAAGGCTTCGATCGACATCGAAGACGACGGTTCGATCAAGATCTTCGGCGAAACCAAGGAAGCGGCTGAAGCAGCACGCCAGCGCGTCCTGGGTATCACCGCTGAGGCTGAGATCGGCAAGATCTACGTTGGTAAGGTTGAGCGCATCGTCGACTTCGGCGCGTTCGTCAACATCCTCCCGGGCAAAGACGGTCTGGTTCACATCTCCATGCTGAGCGATGCTCGTGTTGAGAAAGTGACCGACATTCTGAAAGAAGGCCAGGAAGTGGAAGTGCTGGTACTGGACGTGGACAACCGCGGCCGTATCAAGCTGTCCATCAAGGACGTAGCAGCAGCCAAGGCTTCGGGCGTTTAATCACCCGCAGGCTTCACGCTGAAAAAAGGACTCCTCGGAGTCCTTTTTTTATGGGCGCGAGAAAATGAAGCAGAATCAGCTGTTTAGCGTCGCCCAAAAGCCGCAACTTGCATGCAGGCACGACGGGCTTCATGCAAGTTGCACGATTTCGAAAATTCATAGATTTCATAACTCGTTGTTTATTAAGGAATTTAATCCGTTCGGCGAGTTGGCACACTGCCTGCAATATCCCTGGTAGCGCTGCAGCATGAAGGTTTACGCCTGCAGACTTTTAATAAAACAGGAGTTACTCGTATGAAGAAGTTCGCTCTCGCTACTGCTACCGCTCTGACCCTGGCCATGGGTGCTAACGTAGCCTTTGCTCAGACTTCCCAAGCCCCTATGACTTTGGCGGCGGGTGAAGCGACCAAGGCTAAGGAAAGCGTTTCGGATACTTGGATCACCACTAAAGTCAAAGCTGACCTGCTGACCGAAAAAGGCATTCCAGGTTCGGACATCAAGGTTGAGACCAACAAAGGTGTGGTTTCCCTGTCCTCCGACGTAGCTATCTCGGATTCGCAGAAAGAAATGGCTGTAGGGATCACCAAGAAAATCAAAGGTGTGACTGCTGTTTCTGCTGACGGCCTGCTGGCTGGCGGCGCTACCAAAGCTGACGGCATCGACAAAACCAAAGGCGCTGCCCACGACGCTAAAGAGACCACCAGCGATACCTGGATCACTACCAAAGTGAAGGCTGACTTGGTAACTGAAAAAGGCATTCCTGGCACCGACATCAAGGTTGAAACCAACAAAGGTGTTGTATCCCTGTCGTCGCCTACCGCTGTGACCGCTTCGCAGAAAGAAACGGCTGTAGCGATCACCAAGAAAATCAAAGGCGTTAAAGCTGTATCGGCCGACGGCCTGAAAGCAGAGTAACGCTGACGTTTCGTTTGAACTGAATAGCGGCGGCTTAGGGTGAGTTAGATATCCACCTGACGCACCTCTGGAGTTCATGCGACCGGCCACACGGATGTGGTCATTACAGGCCCCGGCACTTGTGTCGGGGCCTGTTCTATTTCAGGCTGAAACAGAATGATCAGGCCAAAAAAATGTGGGAGCTGGCTTGCCTGCGATGCTGGCACCTCGGTCATTCAGTTGCACCGAGGTGATGCTATCGCAGGCAAGCCAGCTCCCACATTAGGATGGGCGGTGCTTAGAAGTTACTCAGCGTCCAGGTGCATTGGAGTGATCACTCGGCCATCTTTCTCGGCCTGCCCCAGCTGCGCATCGATGAAGTACACGCGGTCATCTTCCAACTGGCCCTTGTCCACCAGGTAATCCTTGATCGTGCTGGCTCGGTCCTGCCCCAACTGGCGCAGTAGCACGTCACTGCCACTCCAGAACTTGATCACACCGTCCTTGAGCTTCGCCGAGCGCTCATCGCTGCCCAGGTCTTTCCATTCGGCCGGGGGTTGCTGTTTGAGGCGGGTGCGGTAGATGCCTTCCAGCAATGGTGCTTTTTCCTTCTCCGGCACCTCAAGCAAAGAGGCTTGGGCCGGGACCTTGTCGCCACGGCGCTGGAGAATCTTGTAGTAGTTATATTGGTATTCACGCTCCAGTCGCTGTGCGGCCAGGAACGGCCCGTCACTGCTGGCGGCGGCTGTGCCTTCAATTTCCAGGCGCAGGGCAGGGCGCTCTTTCAGCGCCTTGGCCAGGGTGTTCAGAGCGCCTTCGGCGTCTTTGTTCAGTTCACTGGAGCCTGCGGCGAACGACACATTGCCCAAGTCTTCAGAGCCACCACCAGTGACCAGCCCGCCAATGAACTTGAAGGGCGCGGTTGCCGCACGCACCACGAGGTTGCGCAGGGTCTGCCACACAATCGGCATCACGCTGAATTGCGGGTTGTTCAGGTCGCCGCTTACCGGCAGTTCGATGGAGATCTTGCCGTCGGAGTCCTTGAGCAGGGCGACAGCCAGGCGAATCGGTAAATCGACGGCATCAGAGCTGTCGACTTTTTCACCCAACTGCAGTTGCTCGACCACCACTTTGTTTTCAGCCTTCAATTGGCCTTTGGTGATCACGTAGTGCAGATCGAGATTCAGGCGGCCCTTGCGGATGCGGAAGCCTGCGAATTTACCTGAGTAAGGCGTCAGGTTGGTCAGCTCGACACGCTTGAAGCTGGTGGCGATGTCCAGCGCGGCCATCGGATCAAACGGGTTCACGCTGCCTTTGATCGTCACTGGCGCGTAACGGTCCACCTTGCCCTTGATATCGACGCTGGCCGGTTTGGCCTGGCGACTGTCGATGGTGCCAATCTGGCCGTTGAGCTGTTGAATCGCGGTGGCAAAGTTGGGGGTGAGGCTGAAGTCGGCAAAGTTGGCCGAACCGTCGTTGATCGCGATCTGCCCGATATGAATGCCCAGGGGCTTGTCGTTACTAGCGGCAGGTTTGGCTGCCGACTTGCTGCCGCTGTCGGCCGGCTGCGGAATCAGCAGGTCGTCGATGTTAGTGGTGCGATCTTCGTTGATCATGAAGCGCGCATACGGCTGCAACAGGTTGACCTTGTCGATCGACAGGCTTTGGCCGTGCTGGTAGTTCACGCCCTCTAGCACCAGGCGCTGCCACTTGAGGAAGTCGCGGGTCTTCAGGGTGTCCAGGGTATGCAACTGGTCAACCTGGGCGCGGCCGGTGACCTGAAGGGCCAGTGGCTCGGTGCTTTTGAGGTTTACGTCCAGGTTGCTGCCGAGCATGCCGCTGCGCAATTCCAGGCGAATAAACGGGCTGATATAGGCCTGGGCGACCCGCAGGTCGATGTCCTGGGTGTTCACTTTCAGCTTGGCGCTGACCGGGTTGAGGTTAACTTCGCCGGTTGCCTGGATCTTGCCTTGCTTGCCCAGGCCGGTGTCGACCTTCAAGGCGAAGGGGCTCTGGTTGAGGCTGTCGAAGTTCTGTACGTCGACATTCAACGGGCCCAGTTCCAGCGCGACCGCAGGTTTAGCCTGGCGGTCGGCCAAGTGCACCTGATAGTTACGCAGTTGCACGTCCTTGAGCAGCACTTGCCACGGCTTGCTCGGGACCGCCGGTTGCGCCGACGGCGCGTCGGCAGCGATTGGTTCCGGAGTCTTGGCCGGTTTGCTCGGTTGGCTGGCGAACAGCTTCTGCCAATCCAGTTGACCATCGGCCTCACGGGCGGCCCAGGTTTCCAGCTTGTTGCTGCGGATCTTACCGACAATGACCTGCTGCTTGGCCAGGTCTACCGTGGTTTCGCTGACGTCCAGGCGCTCCAGGCGCGCCAGTGGCCGGCCATCGGGGGCCTTTATAGCAAAGGGGGCGATGCTGGCGGCGGTGTTGGTCAGGTTCAGCTCGGTTTCTTTGGCCAGGCTGAATTTGTAGTCAGTGCTGAAGTTGAGCACCCCGTCTTCCAGCACCAGTGGCAGGGCGTCACGTACATACGGCCACCAGGCTTTCATTTTGCCGTCGGTCACCTTCAAGGTGCCTTCGGAGGTGATCGGTACCAGGCTGAAGTTGCCTTTCCAGTCGATCTGGCCACCTTCGGGGCCGGCGGCGACCAGCGTCATGTCGGCATTGTCGTCAGGCAAGGTGCTCAGGTTTTTCAGCTCGAAGTCGAGTTCGTCGTAGAGGAATTCGATGGGCTCGCTGGGGCGTAGGTCCTGGAAGTGCAGGTTGCCGCCCGCCAGCTTGATGCTGTCGATACGCAGTGGGAACGGCTTGGCATCGGGATCGGCCGGGGTTGGCTCGCTCGGTGGCAGTTTGAACAACTGCGCCAGGTTCAGTTGGCCGGACTTGTCGAACAGCAGTTCGGTCTTGGGCTTGTCCAGTTGCACATCGGCCAGGTGCAGGGCGCGGGTCCAGAGGCTGTCGATCTGCAGGTTGGCGTAGAGGCGTTCGAAACCTACTTGCTCTTTGCCTGGCTCGCCGATCTTCAGGCCCCACAGCGTCAGTTCCAGGCTGAAGGGGTTGAGCTCGATGCGCTCGATTCGCGACGGCACCGTGGCGTAATTGGCCAACTGTTGGTTGGCAATGCGAAGGGCGATGCCGGGTAATATCAGAAAGCCCAGCAAGCTGTACAAAGCAAGGGCGGTCAACAAGGCGCCTACGGCGCGGATCAATCCTTTGGGCATGGGTGAACGCCATCTATGTCGAACGAGAGTGCCTTGGAGTATGGCACGGGAATTCGGTTCCGAAGAACCGTGGGCGCTGGGAAACTTCCTACAAATGCAGGATCAGCGTCTTCAGCGGAGGCTGTTGGTCTCTGGAGGGAAAGTCGGCTCCAGGTGTCATAACCTGCCATTCGCGCACCGGGCGCCCGGCTTTTTCTGCGCAGCGCAGCACCTGCTCACGCCAGTCTTCCATGCTGACCTTTGCCAGGTTGTTGCAGCAAATCAGCACGCCATTGTCGGCGGTGGCCAGCAGTGCGGGTTTGAGCAGGCTTTGATAGTCGCGCAACAAATCGACCGTGCCGAAGGCGCTCTTGGCCCAGGCGGGAGGATCGAGCAGTACCAGGTCGTACTGGCGTTGCTCCAGGCGCGGATAGCTCGGCAGCTTCTGCCCGCGCCGCTGGGTGATGGGCAGGCCCGCCAGTTGGCGAATGGCCGGGAAGTAATCGGATTGTACAAACTCCATGCTCGGCAACTGCGGGTTGAGCTGGCCGTTTTCACGCCCCACTGCCAGGTTGCCCTCGGCAAAGTCCAGGTTGCACACCTCGCGTGCGCCGCCCGCTGCCGCGCTCAAACCTACACCGCAGGTATAGGCGAACAGGTTCAGCACGCTTTTGCCGGCGCTGTGGTCCTTGACCCAGCCCCGGGTGTTGCGCAGGTCGAGGAACAGCAGTGGGTCTTGCCCGGCGTGGCGCCCGCGCACACGGTAGTTGAGGCCCCACTCGTGGCCGACCAGGTCTTCCAAGGCGCCAGGCTCCGCGCGGTACACCGTGTCTTCGCGGTCGATGCGCGAGTTGCCGCGGGCACGGTCGTTGTACACCAGCAACAATTCCAGGCCCATGTATTGGTTGATCAGTTGGTGCAGGTCCAGCAGGTCTGCAGTTTCCAGGGACTGGTGGAAGCTTTGTACCAGCAATTGCGGGCCGTAGCGGTCGATGGTCAAGCCGCCGGCGCCTTCCTGGCTGCCGTGAAACAGCCGATAGCAGTCCGTACCCTGGGCGTGCAGCGTGTTGATCAGGTTTTGGCGGTGATCGAGGGCGGCGCGCAGCGCCTGATTCAAGGGAGTCATGGAGCGCGCCTTGCTGGTTGATGAATAAGAAAAATGGGGCGCGAAGTTTAACAGCTAACCCCGGCCTGCACAGGCCGGGGATAATCCTGGCGCTATCGGTTGAGGCGTTTGTCGATCAAACCGTCCACCACGCTGGGGTCTGCCAGGGTCGAGGTGTCGCCCAGGCTGTCCAGTTCGTTACAGGCGATTTTGCGCAAGATGCGCCGCATGATCTTGCCGGAGCGGGTTTTCGGCAGGGCAGGGGCCCATTGGATCAATTCCGGTTTGGCGAAGCTGCCAATCTCCTTGCTGACCAATTCCAACAGGTGCTTTTTCAACGCGTCGCTGGGTTCGACGCCATTCATGGGGGTGACAAAAGCGTAGATACCCTGGCCCTTGACGTCGTGGGGGTAGCCCACCACGGCGGCTTCGGCGACCTGATCATGCAGCACTAGGGCGCTCTCCACTTCAGCAGTGCCGATGCGATGGCCCGAGACGTTGATCACATCGTCGATCCGCCCGGTGATCCAGTAGTCGCCGTCTTCATCGCGCCGTGCGCCATCCCCGGTGAAGTAGTAGCCGGGGTAGGGCTTGAAGTAGGTGTCGATCATGCGCTGCGTGTCGCCGTAGACGCTGCGAATCTGCCCCGGCCAGCTTGATCTGATGGCGAGTACACCACTGCCGGCGCCACTGATTTCCTTGCCATGTTCATCGAGCAACACCGGTTGTACGCCGAACATGGGCTGTGTCGCGCAGCCCGGTTTGATGCGCTGGGCACTGACCAGCGGGCTGAGCATGATGCCGCCGGTTTCGGTCTGCCACCAGGTATCGACAATCGGGCAGCGCTGTTCGCCGACGGCGTTGAAATACCAGTCCCAGGCTTCCGGGTTGATCGGCTCACCTACGCTGCCCAACAGGCGCAGGCTGGCGCGGGATGTACTCTGCAGCGGGCCGTGTCCTTCACGCATCAGGGCGCGCAGGGCGGTGGGCGCGGTATAGAAAATATTCACCTGATGTTTATCGATGACCTGCCAGAAGCGCGAACTGTCCGGATAACTCGGCACGCCTTCGAACATCAGCGAGGTGGCGCCATTGGCCAGCGGGCCGTAGACGATATAGCTGTGGCCGGTGACCCAGCCCACGTCGGCGGTGCACCAGAACACTTCGCCTTCCTGGTAATCGAGCACGTACTTGAAGGTCATCGCCGCTTGCAGCAGGTAGCCAGCGGTGGTGTGCAACACGCCTTTGGGTTTGCCGGTGCTGCCGGAGGTATAGAGGATGAACAGCGGGTCTTCAGCGTCCATCGGCTCGGGTGGGCAGTTGTCGCTGGCGGCGTCCAGGGCAGCTTGGTACTTGAGGTCGCGGCCCTCGTGCCAATTCACGCTCGCCCCGGTGCGCTCCACTACCAGTACCGTGCTGACGTTCGGACAACTGGCCAGGGCTTTGTCGACGTTATGTTTCAACGCCACGGGCTTGCCACCGCGTACGCCCTCGTCGGCGGTGATCACGGTGCGGCAATCAGCGTCGAGGATGCGGTCGCGCAGGGCGTCAGGAGAGAAACCACCAAACACCACCGAGTGCACTGCGCCAATTCGCGTGCAGGCCAGCATGGCGAAGGCCGCCTCGGGGATCATCGGCATGTAGATGCAAACGCGATCACCTTTGTTCACGCCACGGCTTTTCAACACATTGGCCAGGCGGCTGACGTTTTGGTGCAGTTGACGGTAAGTAATCGTGCAGGATTTTGACGGATCGTCGCCTTCCCAGATGAAGGCCGGCTGATCGGCGCGTTGCGCCAGGTGCCGGTCAATGCAGTTGTAGCTGACGTTCAATTGACCGCCGGCAAACCATTGGGCGGCCCCGGTGTGGATGTCTGACTGCTGCACGCTGTGCCAAGGTTTTATCCAGTCGAGAAAGCCCTTGGCCTGTTCGGCCCAGAAGGTGTCTGGCTGGTCGATGGATTGGCGATAGAGGCGCTGGTAGTCCTCTTGACTGAGCTGCGCAGCCCGGCGGACGGCATCGGCGGTGGGAAAGGTGCTGATATCGAACATGAGCGCTCCTTATTCTTGTTTTTGCGACAAGTCATAAAGATGCACCCTGGGACGGGAGGGTTCAAGGCCAACGTCCAAACGCACGTTGACCTTGAATGAACGGCTTCAGCCGCGGTGACGACCGCGGAAGTAGTTGATCAGGCCCTGGGTCGACGCATCTTCGGCCAAGGTTTCTTCGGCGCCGGTCAGGCGGTTGTACACGCCTTTGCCCAGCTCCTTGCCCAGTTCAACGCCCCATTGGTCGAAGGCGTTGATGCCCCACACCACGCTCTGCACGAACACCTTGTGTTCATACATAGCCACCAGTGCGCCCAGGCGGCGCGGGCTGATGCGCTCGACCACCAGGGTGTTGCTCGGACGGTTACCCGGGATCACCTTGTGCGGTGCCAGCTTCTGTACTTCGGCTTCCGGCAGGCTCTTCTCACGCAGCTCGGTTTCGGCCTCGCTGCGGGTCTTGCCGAGCATCAGCGCCTGGCTCTGGGACAGGCAGTTGGCGTACAGCCACTGATGGTGGTCGGACACAGGGTTGAAACTGACGATCGGCACGATGAAGTCGGCCGGGATCAGTTGAGTCCCTTGGTGCAGCAACTGGTGGTAAGCGTGCTGGCCATTGCAGCCTACGCCGCCCCAGATCACCGGGCCGGTATCGGTGGACACTGGCGTGCCGTCCTGGCGCACGCTCTTGCCATTGGATTCCATGTCCAACTGCTGCAAATGCTTGGTGATGTTACGCAGGTAATGGTCGTACGGCAGGATCGCATGGCTCTGCGCACCCCAGAAGTTGCCGTACCACACCCCCAGCAAGCCCAGCAGCACGGGCATGTTGGCTTCGAACGGCGCGTTCAGGAAGTGCTGGTCCATGGTGTAGGCACCCGACAGCAGTTCCTTGAAGTTGGACATGCCGATAGCCAGGGCAATTGGCAAGCCGATGGCAGACCACAGCGAGTAGCGCCCACCGACCCAGTCCCACATTGGGAAGATGTTTTCTTCGCGAATACCGAAAGCCACGGCCGCGGCATTGTTGCTCGAGACGGCGATGAAGTGGCGATACAGCTCGGCTTCCGAGCCCCCCTGGGCCAGGTACCAGGCGCGGGCGGCCTGGGCGTTTTTCAGGGTTTCCAGGGTGTTGAAGGATTTGGACGAGACGATAAACAGCGTGGTCTCGGCGCGCAGCTTCATGGTCAGTTCGTGGAACTCGCTGCCGTCGATGTTCGCCAGGTAGTGGCAACGCACACCTTTATGGGCGTAGGACAGCAAGGCCTCCGAGACCAGTTCCGGGCCGAGGAATGAGCCACCGATACCGATGTTCACCACATCGGTGATCGGCTTCTCGGTGTAGCCGCGCCACAGGCCGTCGTGGATACGGCCGACCAGGTCAGTGATCTGGTTCAGCACCTTGTGCACGTCCGGCATGATGTTCACGCCGTTGACCGACAGCTTGTCGCCCACCGGGCGGCGCAGGGCGGTGTGCAGGGCAGGGCGGCCCTCGGAGGAGTTGACCGGTTCGCCAGCGTACTGCGCGTCGATCGCCGCCTTGAGATTGACTTCCTTGGCCAGGCCCACCAACAGGTCGCGGGTTTCGCTGGTGATCAGGTTTTTCGAGTAATCGAGGAAAAGTCCGCAGCTGCTCAAGGTGAACTGGGAAAAACGCTGAGGATCGGCATTGAACGCCTCGCGCATGCTGAAATCCTGCATGGCTTGGCGATGTTGAACAAGCGCTTGCCAGGCGGGCAGCGCGGTAACGTCATGAGGGGTGCGGTAGTACGCCATCGCTGCGGGTTTCCTTTTATTACGGGGACTGCCTTTAGGACACTTCAAAGCCCGGAACATCCAGTCTTATCGCAAGGATTGGGTTCCAGACAGCGCTAACCATAGCGCAGGGCAGTTACATTAAACCTAGCGTGTGGATATGTCTTGGCTTTGTCTGCGCTGTGGCCGGTACTTTTTTATACCGGCACAGCCGTCGGGGCAACAGGTTGAGGTAAAGCGGGCGTCAGGCGAGGTTCAGGTGCAGGTTATCGATGAGGCGTGTTGCCCCCAGATAAGCGGCGACCAGGATCACCACATCGCGATCTTCAGCCGTGGCCGGGCGCAGATGCACGCCTTGGCGCACTTCCAGGTAGTCCATGCGCAGCCCCGCGGCTTCAATCTGCTGGATGTGCTCGGCGCGAAGCCTGGCAAAATCGTGATCGCCGCTTTTGATGGCCGTGGCGATCTGGCTGAGCGCGCGGTACAGCACTGGCGCGACCGCCCGTTGCTCATCGGTGAGGTAACCGTTGCGTGATGACAGCGCGAGGCCGTCCTCGGCGCGCACGGTGGGCTCGCCGATGATCTGGATCGGCATGTTCAGGTCGCGGACCATGGCGCGGATCACCGCCAACTGCTGGTAGTCCTTCTGGCCAAATACGGCCATGTCCGGCTGGACCATGTTGAACAGCTTGCTGACCACCGTGGCCACCCCTTCAAAGTGCCCTGGGCGGCTGGCGCCGCACAAGCCTTCGGACAGCTGAGGCACGCTGACGCGGGTCTGGCCGTTCATGCCGTCGGGGTACATTTCCTCGACCGTGGGCGCGAACAGCAGGTTGCAGCCGGCCTGCAGGAGTTTTTCCTGATCGGCGGCCAACGTGCGCGGGTATTTGTCCAGGTCTTCGCCAGCACCGAATTGCAGCGGGTTGACGAAAATGCTCGCCACCACGAAATCCGCTTGCTGCGCGGCCTTGGTCACCAGGGTGGCGTGGCCGCTGTGCAGGTTGCCCATGGTGGGTACAAAGCCGATGCGCTTGCCGGCGCTACGGGCGTGGGTTACGGCAGCCCGCAGTTCGCGGACGGTTTTAACGGTGTTCATGCCGAGAATCCGTGTTCAACGCCTGGGAACGTCACGTTTTTGACTTCGCTGACGTAGGCGCTCAGGGCGGCGTGGATGCTGTCCTGGCCAGCCATGAAGTTCTTCACGAACTTGGGCACGTGGCCGGTGATCGACAGGCCGAGCATGTCGTGCAGGACCAGCACCTGGCCGTCGGTGGCGGAACCGGCGCCAATCCCGATCACGGGCACTTTGACGGCCTGGGTGATTTCGGCAGCCAGTTCGCTAGGCACGCACTCCAGCAGAATCATCGCTGCACCGGCCTGTTCCAGGGCGATGGCATCGGCGCGCATCTGGCGGGCCTGGGCTTCATTGCGGCCCTGAACCTTGTAGCCACCGAGGATATTCACCGACTGCGGTGTCAGGCCCATGTGCGCGCACACTGGCACGCCGCGCTCGGCCAGCAGCCGGATCGACTCGGCCAGCCACACGGCTCCTTCGACTTTGATCATGTGCGCGCCGGCCTGCATCAGCTTTCCGGCGTTCAGGAAGGTTTGCTCAAGGGTGGCGTAACCCATGAACGGCAGGTCCGCGATGATAAAGGCGCCATCGTTGCCACGCTTGACGCTGGCGGTGTGGTAGGCGAGTTCATCGGTGGTCACAGGCAGCGTGCTGTCATTCCCTTGAAGAACCATGCCCAAGGAGTCGCCCACCAGCAGCACTTCGACTCCAGCCTGGCAGCTGGCGTGGGCGAAAGTGGCGTCATAGCAGGTCAGCATGGTGATTTTTTCACCTTTGAGCTTGAGGCTCTGCAAGGTGGTCAGGGTAATGTCTGGCATGAAAGGGTCCTCGTTCAGGCGCTTGGAAACAGCGAGTAACGCGCGTGAGTCTTCGTTTATACAGGCGCACTGTCTTGAAAGCAGTGCTTATAAGGCCTGGATTGCGCCCTGTCGCGCCGGGTTGGCGGCAGCGGGACGCCTATAGTCGTGAGGAGGACACGGGAAGTCAATTGGATGTGTTACCGCATTGTTACGATGGAGGTGTTACCGCTGTTACTGACGCGATTCAGCAAGCTGGGCACAGGTTGGGGGCGCACTGAATATCTGATGTGGGAGCTGGCTTGCCTGCGATGGCATCACCTCGGTGTGGCTGATACACCGTGTCGCTTGCATCGCAGGCAAGCCAGCTTGCCCCCACATTGACCGAGTCATTCTTGAGGTAGGCGTTCCAGGCCGACGAACGGGCAGGCGGTGAGCAGGTCGCTCAAACGCTGGCCGTCAGGTAGCTGCAGGTCGGCAGGCGCCAACTCAGCCAACGGATACAGCACAAACGCGCGCAGATGCATCTGGTAATGCGGCACCTTGAGGCGCGGCTCGTCGATCAGGCGATCACCGAACAGCAGGATATCCAGGTCCAAGGTGCGCGGGCCCCAGCGTTCCAGGCGTTCGCGGCCCTGATCGTTCTCGATGGCTTGCAGCGCATCAAGCAGGTCCAATGGCGCCAGGCGACTGTCCAGCGCCGCAACGGCGTTGGTGTAGCGCGGTTGGCCTGGCAGCAGTGAATCGCTTTGATAGAAGGCGGACACCCCGGCGAGGTGGGTGCCAGGCAGTTGCGCCAGCGCCTCGATCGCGCTGCGCAATTGTTGTTGCGGGGCAGCCAGGTTGCTGCCCATGCCGATGTAGATACGTTCCACGTTTATTCGCCCGCAGCGCCCGAGGCATCGGCACTGCTGCGTTTACGCTTGGTGCCGCTACGGCGACGCTTTTTCGGCCCTTCGCCGGCGCTATCGCCTTTGCTGCCCAACTCACGAATCATTTCGCGGCGCTGGCTGTCATTGGCGTCCTGATAATCGGTCCACCATTCGCCCAGGCCATCGGTCTGCTCGCCCGCGCTTTCACGTAGCAGCAGGAAGTCGTAGCCGGCACGGAAACGCGGGTTGTCCAGCAACAGATCGGCGCGCTTGCCGCTGCGGCGTGGCAGGCGCTCCTGCATGTCCCAGATTTCGCGGATCGGCATGGTGAAACGTTTAGGGATGGCGATGCGTTGGCACTGTTCGGCGATCAACTCGTGAGCCGCTTCCTGCATGGCCGGGATCGGCGGCATGCCACGGTCCTGCAGGCGCAGTACGCGTTTGGGCAGGGCCGGCCACAACAAGGCGGCAAACAGGAACGCCGGGGTCACCGGTTTGTTCTGCTTGATGCGCAGGTCGGTGTTGATCAAGGCTTCGCTGATCAAGGTGTGGGTGTACGTCGGGTTGTACTCCAGGGCCTCGGCGCTGGCCGGGAACAGGGGGTCGAACAACTGCAAGTCCACCAGCATTTCAAAGGTGTCGGCGGCGTAGCCCGAAAGGAACAGCTTGAGCACTTCCTCAAACAGGCGTGCCGAGGGGATTTCCCGCAGCATCGGCGCCAGTTCGCGAATCGGCGCGGCGGTGTGTTTTTCGATGCCGAAGTTGAGCTTGGCGGCGAATCGCACGGCACGCAGCATGCGCACCGGGTCTTCCTGGTAGCGCTGCGTAGGATCGCCGATCAGCCGGATCAGGTTGTTGCGAATGTCGTGTACGCCGTTGGCGTAATCGAGGATGCGCTCGCTGACCGGGTCGTAATACAAGGCGTTGATGGTGAAGTCGCGACGTTGCGCGTCCTCTTCCAGGGTGCCATACACGTTATCGCGCAGGATGCGCCCGCTCTCGTTGCGGGAAGACTGGTTAGTGTCCTCCTCTTCATCGTTTTGCGGGTGACCGGCGCGGAACGTTGCGACCTCGATGATTTCGCGACCAAAGTGGATATGCACCAGCTTGAAGCGCCGGCCGATGATTCGTGCATTACGAAACTCGGCGCGCACTTGTTCAGGCGTGGCGCTGGTGGCGACGTCGAAATCCTTGGGCGTGATGTTGAGCAGCATGTCGCGTACGCAACCACCCACCAGGTAGGCCTGGTAGCCGGCGTTCTGCAAACGTTCGACGATGTTCACTGCATAACGGCTGAATTGAGCGCGCTGCAGCGAATGCTGGCTGCTATTGAGCACTTCAGGCGTGCTGCGTTTGTGTTGCGTTCGACGCAAGGGAGAACGGAATGACTGGAACAACTTCTTCAGCATGGGATGCACTGTTTGAAGGAATGTTCGGCCATAACGAAGAATGACCGCATGATGGGCGGGGATTCTAGCATTTAGTCAGGGGATGGTGTAGGAACAAGCTAAAGGCATTGCGCCATAAGCGTTTGAAGGTCAAATCCCGGAAACTACAAGGGGAGCCGAAGCTCCCCCAGAAGTAGTTGCGTGCTCTATTTTTATTATTGATGTCGGGCTTCTTGTTTTTGTTGATCGCCCTCGCCACGAAGCTTCCTTCATGACACTCCCAATCGGGAGCCAAGAGCAAACGGATTGCTTTGGTCGCTGTGTTGCTGATCTACGATCCAACCAGTTCAGGCTCTGCCTTAGGGAAATCCTGAAAAAGACTTCCTGATTTGGCAAAATCCCCGGACACCAATCGCCGAGCTTTTCGATGATGAAACAAATGACCTTCGCCGATGCCGAGTACGCCGGTAAGCGCAAGCAGACCCGCAA